>JBFLJZ010000242.1:0-5101 GCA_040882925.1 Desulfuromonadales bacterium | reverse complement strand
TTGTAACAGGCACCAGCATGGGAGCGATTATCGGTGCCATGTTCGCGACAAAGCCTGACGTAGCTGCGATCAAGGCACGCTTTGCGTCTTACTTTGATAGCGAAGTTTTTGCCAAGTCCGGGTTCAACTTTTTTAAGGAGCTTGATTCTCACGACGAAGGGCTTCTCGCTGAGATGGGTCGATTGGCGAGACGCGGCCTGTTTAATACTATGATGGTGACCAAAACCTCTCTGGTCAATGGGGACATTGCTGCGAACAGTTATGCTTATCTCCTTGAAGATTTACACGTCGAAGAGACAATTATTCCCTTTGCGGCTGTCGCCCTCGACCTGCGGAGTGGCGAATCTGTTGTCCTCAAACAAGGTCGGCTGCGTGAGGTGATTGCAGCCTCCTGTGCCATGCCCGGGGCACTTAACCCTGTCAAACTTGAGGATCGAATACTGGTCGATGGCGGCTGGTCTTCAACGGTTCCGATAACTGCCGCCCGCCAACTTGGTGCTGACTTTGTCATCGCGGTTGACGTGGGAGACGCACCCGGTATGTTTAAAGAACCGCGCAATGCGCTTGATGTCATTGCCCGCGCCGATGCCTTGGCCCGCGCAGCTCTCAACAGAGAACAGCTCAAGGACGCCGACATCGTTCTTTCACCAAAGAACGGGGTTGCCCACTGGGCCGACTTTTCCACGACTGCCCGAGCAATTGAACGCGGTGAAGTAGAAGTTGAGCTGCAGATTGGTACGTTGCAGAGCACGCTCAAAAAGGCGAGCAGGCCAAAGGCTTTTGCCTTGGGGAGGCTTTTGGGCCTGCCGCAGTAACGTGTGGAACTCTATGGTGCCGCAGAAAGGTCTTGTTGCTCCTGGTCTGACACAGATCCCCCGCAAACGATCGACTCAATTGTCACTTTGCTGCAAATGACGACAGAGAGCGAGTATTTCAGCTTGATGCTCCATCTCCTTTTGCTGAAGACGACACTCCATTTCATCAATCTGGCGTTTCATCATCTTGAGCCGCTCACGATATCGCAACACAAAATCTACAGCGCCAAAATCCAGGCCCATATCTTCGTGCAGGAAGCGAATCATTTTAAGCCTGTTGACGTCGTCATAACAAAGGCCTTTCACACCGTGAAGCATAACCCGCCCCTTGATCAACTCTTCACGCTCGCACTGAAGAATGAATTCTTTAGAAACCCTTACTAGCTGAGCGACAAGGCTATATTCAAAATGAGTTGCAGTAGGATTTCGGGAAATTGTAAGAGGGTACTGTTTCATGGCTCTTCTCCCTGCTGACAGAAACAGAATGAACTTTTCAAAATTACGCACTTCAATCAATGGATTTTCTTCCACTTTTCAATTATTTTTTTCTCTTCGTCTGTCAGATTCTGCGGCAGAAGAGTCTCCACTGTCACGTAAAGATCACCCCTCTGGTTCGGGTGACTGGACTTTGGCATTCCCATGCCTCGCAGGCGGAATACACGGCCATTGCGAGTCTCGGGGGGGATCTCCAGAGTGACCGTTCGATCAATGCCCGGGACCGAGCTTTTGCCGCCCAACAACATTGTGAATAAATTAACTTGAACAGTGGTCTTCAGATCGTCATTGTCGCGCAGAAAACGTTTGTCGGGTAAAACTTCGATGAGAAGATAAAGGTCCCCTGCTTTGCCTCCCCCGACACCGGCTCCACCTTGTCCTTTAAGTCGAACCCGCGATCCGGTCTTGACCCCACGAGGAATTTTGACATCAACTTTTCGGCCACCCGACCATTCCAGTACGCGCTTTGAACCGTGAAAGGCTTCATCAAGTGTCACCTGGAGGGAATGTTCTTGATCTCCACCCTGCCTTGATTGCGTTTCACGGTAGAAACGTTGCTCTCCAACACCACTTTTGGTTCGCTGCTGGTTTGCTCCACCGAACAGGTTGTTGAAAAAATCCGAAAAGCCACCTCTGGTGCCAAACAGTTCTTCAAAATCCTCAGGGTTGACCGTTTTGTAGGTGTAACTCCTGCTTTGCGCAAAGGGTCTTTCCCCCCAGTTAAAATCTTCAGGCTTACCTCCGCTTCTCTGATATTGTTGCCACTGTGAACCAAAGCGATCGTATTGCTGACGTTTTTCAGGATCGGAGAGTACTTCGTGGGCTTCGTTGATGTCCTGAAATTTTTGTGCGGCCGCGCTGTCACCGGGGTTGATGTCAGGATGATATTTCCGTGCCAGCTTACGATAGGCTTTTTTTATCTCCTTCGTACCGTCTTTGCGACTCACGCCCAGAATTTTGTAATAATCTTTGAATTCCACGGGGTCACCCTACGCCACAACCAAGGGGCGGAAAAACTTTGAAAGTCCAGGCTCCTTTCACAGCCTTGCTCTCAGGAAGTTTCCCCTGTTGCGCCCCTGAATACACTGCTACCAATGCCTGAGGGCCCAATCCCTAAATGACAAACAACAAGGTGTGACACCTGAAGGATAAGCACCACACCTTGAAAGCCAGGATCGACTCGCTGATCCTAGTGAATTTCAATCTGTTTACGCTTTCGAGCTGTATCATGAGCTTTGGGCAAATGCACTGTCAAAAGGCCCTTTTTATAAACTGCTTTTATCTTTTTGTCGTCAATTTCGCAAGGCAATGGAATCGCACGGTAAAAAGAGCTGTAGGCCCTCTCTACACGATAATAGGACTTCCCTTCATCCTCCTTTTTGGACTCTTTGTTGCCTCGAATGATAATAGAATCCCGTTCCAGAGAGACATCAATATTTTTTTCATCCAAACCAGGCATCTCTGCCGTTACGGTCACCTCTTTATCGGTTTCAGAAACATCGGTGCGAGGCGAAAGCACCCCCTCTTCCAACATTGCAGGCCAATACCAGTCTTGTATGAAATCATCAAACAAGCGGTCAATCCCCCAGTGAAGCCGTTGCAGAGGATGGCCTGTTCGCCTCTCTGTGCTGATATCCTTATTGTGTTTCCATGGAATCATATCTCGAAGTGTCATTGCTTATCACCTCCTCTGACAGCGGTTATGATGCGGTGATTTCTATATGTCGAGGTTTGGCGGCTTCGGATTTGGGCACGTGAAGGGTCAGAACCCCGTTTTTCATTTCCGCCGAAATCCTTTCGGCATCAAAAATCTCTGCCAGTTGAAATTGCCGGTAGAAGTGGCCTGGCAAGAATTCACGTTGCTTCGGCTCAGCGTGAAGATTTGTTTTGGCCTTGGCCTGAACAGTCAAAAGCCCCTGCTCTATATCGACGTTCAAGTCCTCCTTGCCAACCCCGGGCAAATCCGCCATCAATGTTAAGCCCTCGTCGGTTTCAAAAATGTCAACAGCGGGCCGGATGAAAAGGTCGTGAGTCTTTTCACGGCCTTCCAATTCGCGACCGCCTCTTACTGAAATATCTTTTTGTCCCATGACGTCACCTCCGCTACTCTTTTCTTGGCATCCAAGTCTTAGTGGGTTTTGACTGAAATTTTCTTTGGCTTGGCCTTTTCCTGAATCGGCATCGTAACCAAAAGGACACCGTTGCTGAACTTGGCGACAATCTTGTCCGCGTCAACATCGCAAGACAGGTCTACGGTCCGCATAAACTTGCCATGGCCGCGCTCGCGACGATGCCAGGTTCGTTGAGGACCTGTTTCTTCTTTGCGCTCTCCGGTGAGGCTTAAAACGCCGCGCATTACTGTCAGATCAAGATCCTTGGCCTCGACGCCAGGGACAAGAGCCTCAACGTAGACGTTGTCCTTGTCTTGCGCAACATTGATCTGGGGAAATCGTTTCAAGCCCATACCCGGGAGAAATGAAGGTTCTAAAAAAGACCCCATTCCAAACCCTTTAAAAGCACTATCAATTTCTCGCCGTAAACTTTCCATTTCTTTCAAAATGTCCATTTCCATGGCTAGCTCCTCCTCTCTTGGCTTTGCCTGTTAAATAAAAGTTGGCCCCCTTTAATAGTACTCTTATCACCAGACTTTAAGATGTCAACTGACAAATGAAATAAACGCAAAAACAGTAAGTTAAGTAAATTTTCAACAATTTCTCGTCTACAAAATGGGGTTTCTTTTAAAGCACGATATGCTCATAAATCAGCAAAACAAATGGTCGATATTGCTACCTGTTTTAGAAGGGTTACTTGGAGATGGAACTCCATCCTAATTGTGATGAATTCAGCAACCAAAACAGAGGTCGAGGGAAAACGCATGAGGAGAACAGCAAGGCAGCAAGACTTCTCACCCGTTAAGAGTTGAAGTTGTCAAGGGTTGCGAACTCGGGAGAAAAGCGAGAGACGACATGAAGGTCTAGACAATGGGAAAGCAAAAGAAACAGTGCCTGCGAGGATTTGGCCGGGCACGCCTTTAAAAATTCAAACGAACTCTTCACGTTAAACTAGTGGGACATGAGTACTGGAATGGTCATTGATTCTAGTGTGGTGCGGGTCGCACCACCGAGAATCCATTCCCTGACTCGAGAATGCCCATAACAACCCATGACAAGCAGGTCGACAGATAAATCTGATGCTCGTGACAGCAGTTCATTGGCAACCCCGATTTCGACACCATGACTCTCTTCAACCTCGACGCCAACACCATGACGAGAGAGATACTGAACGATCTGTTCAGTGGAGATGCTTTCGTTCTCGCTCGCTTTTGATTGAACCGTCATGACATAGACCTTGTCTGCCAGTTTGAGAAAAGGGATCGCATTAGTAACGGCTCGTGCTGCCTCCCAACTTGCATTCCACGCAATAATAATACGCTTTCCTACGCAGGGAAAATCACCAACTTCCGGCACAACCAGGACCGGTCGCCCGGCAGCAAGGATTAAACGTTCCGGGAAATCCTTATCGACTCCCGAGTCGTCTGTAGTCTGACCAATTACAAGAAGATCAGCATATTTTGCTTGCAATGACATGGCAGAGACTGGGTCATCGTGAGCAGTGTGCCATTCCTTGTTCTCTAAGCCAGCAGCTGAAGTTTGTTTACGAAAAGCCTCTCCCGTTTGTGACATGGCCTCAGTGGCAAGCTTCTGCTGGGCCGCGATAACCTCTGCCCCCATATGAGCCATTATGTATCCAGGTGGGGTGTATGGAAAAAATGCATGCAGCCCAACCAGACA
>JBFLJZ010000241.1:0-5371 GCA_040882925.1 Desulfuromonadales bacterium | reverse complement strand
CGCGGCAAGGCGTCTGGCGAGCCCGTCGTCTTCTGGCTCGACGAGAAGCGCGGCCATGACACCCAGATCATCGCCAAGCTCAACAAGTACCTGCCGAACCATGACACCACCGGTCTCGAGATCAAGGTGATGCCGCCGCGTGAAGCGATGAAATTTTCCCTCGAGCGGATCCGCAGGGGTGAAAACACCATCGCTGCCACCGGTAACGTCCTCAGGGATTACCTGACCGACCTCTTCCCGATCCTCGAACTCGGCACCTCGGCTCGCATGCTCTCGATCGTTCCATTGATCGCCGGTGGTGGCCTGTTCGAAACCGGTGCTGGCGGTTCGGCACCGAAGCACGTTCAGCAGTTCCTCAAGGAAGGTCATACCCGCTGGGACTCCCTGGGTGAGTACTGCGCCTTGGTTCCGTCACTCGAACTGGTTGCCAAGAACTTCGACAATAAAAAAGCCGCCGTACTGGCCGAGACTCTTGATGCCGCTATCGGTAAATATCTCGAGAACCAGAAGCTGCCTTCCCGTAAAGTCAATGAACTTGACAACCGCGGCAGCAGCTTCTTCCTTGGCCTCTACTGGGCTCAGGCCCTTGCCGCCCAAGACAAGGACGCTGAACTGAAGGCTCGTTTCGCTCCGGTCGCAAAGGCCTTGACCGAGAACGAAACCAAGATTGAGCAGGAGCTGATCGACTGCCAGGGTTCACCGGTCGACATTGGCGGCTACTTCCGTCCTGATCCGGTCCTGGCGGCCAAGGCGATGCGCCCGAGCGTAACCCTAAACGCAATTATCGACAGCATGTAAACATATTCGGATGGGACGGAGTGAAAGCTCCGTCCCGCTCTTTTATTCCAACATTACTAAATTAAGGAGAGAGAAAATGGCGAGACCAAAAATTGCTCTGATCGGTGGTGGACAGATTGGTGGCGTGCTGGCTCAACTGGCCTGCCTGCGTGAACTGGGTGACGTGGTCATGTTCGACGTCGTCGAGGATATGCCCCAGGGCAAGACCCTCGATATCGCCGAGGCATCCCCGGTCGACGGTTTTGACGTATCCTGTACCGGCACCAACGACTACAAGGACATTGCCGGCGCCGACGTCGTTATCGTCACTGCCGGCCTGCCCCGCAAGCCCGGCATGAGCCGCGACGACCTGATCGAAGTCAACTCCAAGATCATGACTTCGGTTGCCGAAGGCATCCGCGACAACGCTCCGGACGCTTTCGTCATCGTTATCTCCAACCCGCTCGACGCCATGGTGACCCTGTGCCAGAAAGTCACCGGCTTCCCGCCCGAACGCGTTTTCGGCCAGGCTGGCGTCCTCGATTCCGCCCGCTTTGCCACCTTTATCGCCTGGGAGCTGGGCGTGTCTGTCAAGGACGTCACCGCCATGACTCTCGGCGGTCACGGCGACACCATGGTTCCTCTCGTCCGCTATGCCAGCGTTCAGGGTATCCCGGTCATGGAACTTCTCGAACAGAAGTATGGCAACGCAGCCAAGGCTGAAGAAGTCATGACTGCCATGGTCGAGCGCACCAAGGCCGCCGGCGGCGAAGTCGTCGCCCTGCTCAAGACCGGCAGCGCCTTCTACAGCCCGGCATCTGCGGCAATCGCCATGGCCGAATCGGTCCTCAAGGACCAGAAGCGCGTCCTGCCGACCTGCGCCCTGCTGAACGGCGAATTCGGCGTTGACGGTTACTACGTGGGCGTTCCCTGTGTTCTCGGCGCCGGTGGTGTCGAAAAGGTCGTTGAATTCGAGCTCGATGCGACCGAGCAGGCCCTGATGGACAACTCGGTCAACGCGGTCAAGGGCTTGATTGCCGATCTGAAGAAAATGGGCCTTCTCTGAGTTCCTGTTTTCTGTTTTCGTGCCGCACCCAAGGAAGGGCAATGGCAACATTGCCCTTCTTTCTTATCCAGACTGTAATTTCACATACATTGCAGGTGTTTTTTAAGCCGGAACAAACCCGCTGAGAAAATATACTGTATACAAAAAATTATAGTGGCGTAGCTTGGCCACTTGTGATATCTTTTCGCCGCGAAAACCGCTTTTTCAGCGAAAATTCAAGTACAAAGGAGATGAACCAGAATGAGTGGTGCAAGAATCGAAGTCATCGAGCGCAACTGCAAAGGCTGCAGTATATGTGCAGAATTCTGCCCGAAGGATGTCTTGGAGATGGATGTCTTCCTGGTCACCGTACCAAGGCCGGAAGACTGCATCAAGTGCATGCAGTGTGAGCTGCTCTGCCCGGACTTCGCCATCAAGGTCCATGACGAGTAATCGACCCATTTCTATACAAGGAGAGTGAACGTGGCTAAGAAAGTTGCTCTGTTACAGGGGAACGAAGCTTGTGCGATGGGTGCAGTCTACGCCGGCGCCAAGTTCTTCGGTGGTTACCCCATCACCCCCTCGACCGAGGTCGCAGAAGTTCTGTCAATCGAACTTCCCAAGGTCGGTGGCAAATTCATCCAGATGGAAGACGAGATCGGTGCCATGGCGGCGGTCATCGGCGCGTCCCTGACCGGCGCCAAGTCGATCACCGCGACCTCCGGTCCGGGCGTCTCCCTCAAGCAGGAGCTGATCGGCTATGCCTGCATCGCCGAAACCCCCTGCGTCATCATCAATGTCATGCGCGGTGGTCCTTCGACCGGCATGCCGACCGGTCCCGGCCAGTCCGATGTCATGCAGGCCATGTGGGGCACCCACGGTGACCACGCGGCCATCGCCCTGGTGCCGAACTCCTGCCAGGAAATCTTCGAAGAGACCGTGCGTGCCTTCAACCTGGCCGAAAAGTACCGCATGCCGGTACAGGTCCTGTTTGACGAGATTGTCGGCCACATGCGCGAACGAATCGTGTTCCCGGAGCCGGGTGAAATTGAAGTCATCGATCGTGAAGCTCCGACCGACGGCCCCGACAGCTATAAGCCTTACGACGCCACCAAGGGCCAGATTCCGCCCCTGGCGTCTTTCGGTTCCGGCTACAAATTCCATGTCACCGGGTTGAACAAGGCTGATGACGGTTTCCCGACCACCAAGGCCTCTTTGGTTGAAGCTGAAGAACGTCGCCAGGTCGCCAAGATCAAGGACAACGTCGATGACATCCTGAAGAATGAGGAATACATGACTGAGGACGCCGAGGTCATCATCTGGGCCTATGGCTCCACCTCCCGCTCCGCGCGCTACGCAGTCAACGAGCTGCGTGAGCAGGGGATCAAAGCCGGCCTGTTCCGCCCACTGACCATCTGGCCCTTCCCCGAGAAGCGGACGGCCGAACTGGCAAAGCAGTGCAAGGCGATCGTCGTCGCCGAGATGAACCTCGGCCAGATGGTCTACGAAGTTGACCGAGTTTCCAGAGGCGAATGCGTTGTGGTCCACGAAGGACGTGTCGATGGTGAGCCAGTAAACCCAGGCCAGATCATCGGCAAGGTTAAGGAGGTGCTGTAATGGCATACGATTATGAGAAGTCGATCCGTCCGGGCAAACTGCCCCACATCTGGTGCCCCGGCTGCGGCCACGGTATCGCCATGAAGGGTCTGATCCGTGCCATGGACACCTGTGAACTGGATCGCACCAAGACAGCCCTCGTCTCGGGTATCGGCTGCGCCAGCCGCCTGCCCGGCTACATGGACGCCTGCACCCTGCACACCGCCCACGGCCGTGCAGCAGCTTTTGCAACCGGCGTCAAAATGGCCAATCCCGAGATGACCGTAATCTGCGTCGGCGGTGACGGCGACGGCGTCGCCATCGGCGGTAACCACTTCATTCACGCCTGTCGTCGTAACATCGACATGACCTACGTGGTCCTGAACAACTACATCTACGGTATGACCGGCGGCCAGTTCTCGCCAAGCACCCCGACCGGTGCCAAGGCATCGACCACCCCCTACGGCAACCCTGACCCGATCTTCGACATCTCCAAACTGGCGATCGGTTCCGGCGCCACCTTTGTTGCCCGCACCACCGCTGCTCACCCCCGCGAGATCGACAAGCTCATCACGCAGGGCATACAGCACAAAGGTATGGCCGTCATCGAGGTCCTCGACGATTGCCCAACCACCTACGGTCGCCGTAACAAGTTCCGTTCGGTGGTCGACATGATGAAGGAATTGAAGAAAAATGCCGTTCCGGCCAAGGCGGCAGCCAAGCTGCCGGCAGAAAAACTGGAAGGCAAGATCCTCACGGGTGTCCTGTTCCACGACACCGAGAAGCCCGAGTACTGTGAGATGTATGATGAAGTTATTAAAAAAGCGCAAGGCGCCTGATCACGACAAAAGGAGAACGCATCATGGCTGAACGTTATGAGATTCGCTTTTCCGGTGCAGGTGGTCAGGGTCTGATCACCGCCGGAATCATCCTCGCCGAGGCGGCATCCATCATCGAGGGCAAGAGCGCCGTGCAGTCGCAAAGCTACGGCCCCGAAGCCCGCGGCGGCGCCTCGAAATCAGAGGTCATCATTGCCGATGGCCCGATCGATTACCCGAAAGCGACCATCGTCGATGCCTGTCTGGCAATGACCCAGGAAGCCGCCGACAAGTATGCGGTCGGCATCAAGGACGGCGGCATCCTGCTGCTCGACGACGACTATGTGAAACGCAATCCGGAAGGCAACTTCCAGCTCTATCGACTGCCGATCATGCGCATGGCGAAGACCGACATCGGTCGCGAGATCGTCGCCAACGTGGTCGCCTTGGGCGCCATGATCGGCATCACCGGCGTGGTTTCCAAGGAAGCCGGTGAAGAAGCGGTTCTGCGTAAGGTTCCGGAAGCATTCAAGGAACTGAACAAAAAAGCCTTCAACCTTGGCTATGAAAAAAGCAAGGAGCTGCTCAACTAGAGCCGTTCCCACAACTTGAATCGAAAAGCCCGGCATGCCCATGCCGGGCTTTTCGATTATATAGAGACACTTCTGGCAACTCCCCCTATTTATGCTTTACGCACCTGGTGCCTTTGCGATAAATAATACTCAAGTCCAGACAGGAGGATAAAGATGCCCGTCTATGAATTCTATTGCGCGGATTGCCATGCCATTTTCAATTTTCTTGCCCGCCGCGTCGCTACCGACAAGACGCCATCTTGTCCACGATGCAAACGTCAAGGCCTGGAAAAACAGGTTTCCGCATTCGCCATCTCCAGGAATCTTGAAGAACCTCAGGAAGGCATGCCGGATATCGACGAATCAAAAATCGAACAGGCGATGATGACTCTGGCCGGCGATATGGAGAGCATGGGCGAGGATGACCCCAGAGCCATGGCCAGTTTCATGCGCAAGCTTTCAACGATGACGGGTCTCGAACTCGGCGAAGGAGCAGAAGAAGCCCTGAGCCGTCTGGAAGCAGGTGAAGATCCGGAGCAGATTGAGTCAGAGATGGGTGATTT
>JBFLJZ010000240.1:0-11643 GCA_040882925.1 Desulfuromonadales bacterium | reverse complement strand
TTGCCAGGCCCCTGAGTCCGAACGCCACGTTGTCAAAGACTGAAAGGTGGGGGAACAGCGCATAATCCTGGAAAACCATGCCGATCTGCCGTTTCGCAGGCGGCAGTTGGTAGCCCGGTTTGCTGACACACTCGCCGTCCAAAAGAATCTCCCCTTCGAGCAGCGGCTCGAATCCGGCTATCGTCCTCAGGACTGTTGTTTTGCCACAACCGCTGGCGCCCAACAGGCAGCCGATTGTCCCTCGCTCCAGTGTCAGGGAGAGTTCTTTAACGACAAGCTGCTGGCCATAGGCTTGAGTAATGTGTTTCAACTCGAGTACGGCTTGTTGATCAGGCATGATACGTTCTCCACTTAAAGAAGCTAAACCGGCTCAGTCCTTATCCGTCTGTCTCATCAGCAGCACGATCGGCAACAGGCCGCTCATGAGCAGGGTTAACGACGGCAGCGCAGCACGTTCCCACTCCCCTTCGGAAGTCAGCTCAAAGATCTTGACTGCCAGTGTGTCCCAACCGAACGGGCGGGTCATCAAGGTGATCGGCATTTCCTTCATGACGTCGACAAATGCCAGCGTCAGCGCAGTGAAGATGCCGCCTCGAAGCATCGGCAAATGCACTTTGTATAGCAGTTTGATGCCGCGCAGTCCCATCAACCGGGACGCTTCATCGATGTTGGTTGTGACCCGGTGCATAGCGCTGTCAATCGACTTGAAGCCGGCGGCCATGAAGCGGATCATGTACGCCAGCAGCATGATCAGGATCGTGCCCTGCAACAGCTGTGATATCTGCAAGCCGAACAGCTGTTGTGCGAGTCTGATGAGCTGGTTGTCAAGCCATGCCAGCGGGATAAATATGCCGACCGCGAGCACCGTCCCCGGCAGGGCATAGCCGAGAGTCGCTGTCCTGATGAACCCATGGGTCAACCTGTCCTGGTGACGGCGGCCGGCATAAGCCAGCAGCAGTGCAGTTGCGGCGATCAGCAGCGCTGACATCAAGCCGAGAGCCAGGGAGTGGCCGAGCAGGCCCAGGTATCGACTGTCAAACTCTTCATGGAATATCTCCAGTGACCAGCTGATAAGTTGCAGGGCCGGCAACAGAAAGGCGATGCTCAGGATGCCGGTGCAATACCCCGTTGCCAACCACTTGCGTCCACCTGTGAGTTTGATACTTTCCGTTTGCGGCGTGATTCTGCTTTGTGCAAAACGCATCCGTTTGCGTAACCGCTGCTCTATCGCGACCAGTACGAAGACCATGGCGACCAGCAGTGACGACAATTGTGCCGCGGCAGACAGAGAGAAGAAGCCGAACCATGCTTTGTAGATGGCCGTGGTGAAAGTGTCGTAATTAAAGATGGAGACAGCGCCGAAATCGGCCAGGGCCTCCATGAGGACCAGGGTCGCACCACCGGTTATCCAGGGCCTGGCCATGGGCAGGACAACCTTGAAGAAACCGCCAACCGGTGAGCAGCCGAGACTTTGTGCCGCCTCGAGAGCACGTTTGCCCTGGGTACGAAATGCGTTGCGGGCCAGCAGGTAAACATAGGGATAAAGTGCCAGCGACATGACCAGGACCACACCACCTGCTGAGCGCATGTCGGGAAACCAGGCTCCCCGGCCGAACCACTCACGCAATTGCGTCTGCACGAAACCGGTGTAATCAAAGATTCCCAGAGAGACAAATGCCAGGACATAGGTCGGCATGGCCAGTGGCAGAAGCAGTGCCCAGGAGAATACCCTGCGCCCGGGGAAGTCACAGGCACCTGTCAACCAGGCCAGGCTGATGCCGATCAGGAGAGTCCCCGATGAGACTCCGACAACCAGGATCATGGTGTTCAGCAGCAGCCGGCTCAGCAGTGTTTCCCGCAGGTGCTGCCAGATATCCCATGCAGGTTCTGTCCAGGCAAAGAAGAGGACCGACAGGGGCACAAGAACCAGCAAGGCAACACCCAGGGTCAGCCATTGCCAGGCGCTCGGTTTGACATGAAAACACCTGAAGCCTCTGCTTGAAGCTTCAGGTGTTATGGCAGGAGTTTGTTGCATATCGAATCGTGTTGTTTAATGGTAGCCGGCTCTATCCATCAGCTTGATAGCGGCTTCCTGAAGTTGTCCCGCGAGAGCCAGATTCCGCTCATTGGCCTTGAATTCACCCCATGTGGCTACGTAAGGATGAGTTTTTACCTCCTGGTTGACCGGGTACTCCATGTTGGCGTCGGCGAACATGTTTTGTGCCTTGGCGGATGAGAGCCATTCCAGGAACTTGACAGCGGCGTCCCTGTTTTTGGCGTAACGGGTGACTCCGGCACCGGAGATGTTGACATGGACTCCACTGGTCTCCTGATTCGGCCAGAAGAGGGCAAGTTTCAGGTCGGAATCCTTTTTCAAGAGGCGGCCAAAGTAATAGGTGTTCACGACGCCGACATCTCCCTGACCGGCGAGGATCGATTGCATGGTTTTGGTGTCGTTTGAAAATGGCTCGGTTGCCAGATTGCCAACCCAAGATTTAACAATCTTCTCGGTTTCGGCTTCGCCGTGTTCGGCAATGAGCATAGCGACCAGGGACTGGTTATAGACTTTCTTGGATGTTCGCAGAACCAGACGGTCTTTCCATTTCGGGTTGCCGAGGTCTTCGTAGGTTGACAGCTGCTCTGGTCTGACGCGCTCGGTACTGTAAACGATGGTCCTCGCTCTCAGGGAAAGACCGAACCATTGGTTCCCCGGATCGCGCAGGTTGGCAGGAATGTTCGATTTCAGAACCTCGGACTCGACAGGCTGTAAAACCCCTTCTCTGGTAGCATGCCACAGATTGCCGGCATCGACGGTGACCAGCAGGTCGGCCCGGGTGTTTTTCCCCTCGGCCTCGAGACGTTGCAACAGGGGCCCGGCCTTGTCGGTGATAAAAGAAATCTTGGTACCGGTCTCTTTCGTGTACTCATCAAAGAGTGGTTTGATGAGGTGCTCTTTGCGTGCAGAGTACACGACGAGCTCATCTGCAAACGCCAGTGAAGGGCCGACAGGCAGGACTGCCAGAACGAGGACCGTCAGAAAATATGGCATCTTCTTCATGTTTGAAACTCCCTATAGTGATATTGAAAACCGTTTTCAAAATAGTAAAACACACCTCCACTGTCAAGAAATATTTTTTGACTTTTGTAAATTGTACTGCCGACAAATAGGTAACTAATTTAGTTATAATTATTCTTTTGCGTGTCAATCCGAAGGCTTGACAAAAATGTCGGTGAGATTTCTGCAGGCAAAGGTGTCGTTGGCGAGGTCTGGCAGAAAAAAAGCATGGCCCGAGGGACGAGCCATGCTTCATCAGTCGGGTTCGGGATGCTAGGCTGTGCCCGCCTGGTAGAGATGGACATCCCGCTGCGGGTAAGGGATGCTGATTCCTTCCGCGTCGAAACGGCTCTTGACCTCTGCGTGCAGGTCGAAATAAACCCCCCAGTAATCCGCCGCATTAACCCAGGGCCTGACGGCAAAGTTGACGCTGTTGTCAGCCAGTTCCAGTACGCCGATGGTCGGTTCGGGATCCTTGAGGATACGGTCTTCCCTGGCGAGGATGTCTGCCAGGACAGATTTGACGTGACTCAGATCGGCATCGTAGCTGACCCCAATCACCAGGTCGACACGCCGGGTCGGTTTGGTTGAATAGTTGGTGATGTTATCGCCGATCAACTTGCCGTTGGGCACAAATATGGTCTTGTTGTCGCCGGTTTTCAACTGGGTTGAGAAGATGTTCAGAGATTCAACCACGCCAAGCACACCGGCTGCCTCAATCAGGTCTCCGGCCTTGAACTGCCGAAAGAGGAGGATCATGACGCCGGCGGCAAAGTTGCCCAGTGAGTCTTTCAGTGCCAGGCCGATGGCAAGACCTGCGGCACCGACTATGGCAACCAGCGAAGTGGTCTGAATACCAAGCTGGTTCAACGCTGCGATGATGGCGATGGTAACGATTAATGCTTTGACCAGATTGCCGACAAAACCGGTCAGGGCCTGATCGAGCTCACGGCGCTCCATCAGCCCTTTGACCAGGCGGGCAAGCATTTTGGCACCCCAGAAACCAACGGTGAGAATAATGATAGCGTAGACGATACTGCCCAGCATGGATGCTGCAAAAGATGGATCCTGCGTCATGTTGTCCTCCGGGAAGGTTTGCAAAAAATAAGTGTTCTTAATTACGTATCGTAACGTTTGATTTTTTCAACCAGCGTGGTGCGATTTATATTCAGGAGCGATGCCGCGCGTGCCTTTACGCCGTGCGATTTGTCCATGGCCTGCTGAATCAGATGTTTCTCGATGTGCGCCATGGTCTGCGAAAGATCAAGGCCTTCTTCAGGGATACGGACGGCAGGCAGATGATCGTTCTCATGCAGTGTCCCGGCAATCTGCGGCGGCAGGTCATGACAGTCGATCATTTCCCCGTCGGTCAATGCCACAACCCTTTCGATGACGTTTTCCATTTCCCGCACATTGCCGGGCCAGTTGTAGTTCTCCATGGCTTTCAGCGCATCACGGGTCAGTTCACAGAGCGGGTGACGCATGTCAGCACAGATCTTGCGCAGGAAGTGCCTGGCCAGCAGCGCGATGTCTTCGTGACGTTCCCGCAACGGTGGCAGGCGGATGGGAATAACATTCAGACGATAGAACAGGTCCTCGCGAAACTCGCGACGCTTTACCCGCTCTTCAAGATCGATATTGGTTGCCGAGATGACGCGGATATCGAGTTTGGTCTTGCGTATCGAACCGACGCGTTCGACTTCCTGCTCCTGCAGAACCCGCAACAGTTTCATCTGCAGGTGAAGGGGCATGGTGCCGATCTCGTCAAGGAAAATCGTGCCATGGTTGGCCAGTTCGAACTTGCCCGGTTTGTCGACAATCGCACCGGTAAAAGAGCCTCTTACATGGCCAAACAGTTCGCTTTCCAGGAGCTCGGCGGGAATCGCACCACAATTAATGGCGATAAAAGGCTTTTCCTTGCGCGATCCGTTGAAGTGAATGGCACGAGCGACCAGTTCTTTTCCGGTCCCCGATTCACCTAGGATCAGCACGGTTGAATCGGTATGCAGAATTTTCTCCATCCGGGAAAAGACCGGCTGGATAGCCGGACTGTTACCGATGATGTTGTCAAATTTGTACTTGCCGCGCAATTGCTGGCGCAGGTAGATGTTTTCCGCAACCAGGCGGGCTTTTTCAACGGCCTTGGAAACGAGTCCTTTTAGCTTTTCAAAGTCAACCGGCTTGATAATGTAATCAAAGGCGCCTTCTTTCATCGCTTCGACAGCCGTTTCGGCTGTTGCATGGCCGGTAATCAGGATGACATTGCAGGGCAGGAGTTGTTCTTTGACATGTTTGAGAATGTCTATGCCGCTCACTCCGGGCAGGAACAGGTCGGTGATAACAACATCGTAAATACTTGACGAGAGCAGCCGGATGGCACTTTCGCCATCCGCGGCACTGTCCACCTGGTAACCCTCGTTTTCAAGGAGCAGCGTCAGGCTTTCGCGACTACCTGGTTCATCATCGACGAAGAGAACGCGTGCGGCATGTTCCATCGGTGGCTCCATAGCGTGCGTCATGAAATTGACAGCATTAGCAAACTATCATCATTATTAGTAACTTGCAAGGTCTTTCGGGCTGCAATCCGCCCAGGTTCCCAGGCCTGATGACGCACCGATAAATGATCGGATGCGATGAGAGGTATAAAATATCAGTTATTTCAACGGCTTGAAAATAGAACAGTTTTTTGCTTGACAGCGTTAATGGCGTTTTGGTTAGAATGCAACTCGTTAAACTTCTAAGTATTTAATTTTGTTGTAATATATTTACTTTAACTAAATATTTAGCCGAACTGTTCTGGTTTTATTTTTGTTAAATATGATAGCTGTTTTTTAGCCTTTTATTGTTCTTCAAGGAGAGATCATGCCTATCAAGAAGTTTCGCAAAATTATGGCGGCCAACCGCGGTGAAATTGCCATCCGTATTTTTCGGGCTTGTACCGAGCTCGGCATCAGTACCGTGGCGATTTACTCGGAAGAGGACAAGCTGTCCCTGCATCGCTACAAGGCTGATGAGGCTTACCTGATCGGCAAGGGCAAGGGCCCGATTGATGCTTACCTGAGCATCGATGAAATTATTGACCTGGCCCGCAAAAAAGATGTCGATGCCATCCACCCCGGATACGGCTTTCTTTCAGAAAATGCCGATTTTTCTGAAGCATGTGAACGTGCAGGTATTGTGTTCATCGGTCCCACTCCCGATCTGCAGCGCCGGATTGGCGACAAAATTTCCGGACGCAAGGTGGCCCTTGAAGCAGGTGTCCCGGTCGTGCCGGGCACCGATGACCCGATTCAGACCGAAGAAGAAGCACTGCTATTTGCCAAGGCCGCAGGTTACCCGATTATTATCAAGGCAAGTTCGGGGGGCGGTGGTCGCGGTATGCGGGTTGCCTGGAACCAGAAAGAACTGCTTGAAGGGCTCAAATCAGCGGCTTCGGAAGCCAAGGCAGCATTCGGCGACGCGACAGTGTTTCTTGAGAAGTTTGTTGAAAATCCAAAACATGTTGAAGTGCAGATTCTCGGTGATAATCATGGCAATATTGTCCACTTCTATGAGCGCGACTGCTCGATTCAGCGTCGTCACCAAAAAGTGATCGAAATCGCGCCGTCGCTGTACCTTGCCAACAAAAAACGTAAGGAAGTCTGCGATTACGCCCTGAACCTGGCAAACCATGTCGGTTACCGCAATGCCGGTACGGTCGAATTCCTCATGGACAAACAGGGCAAGTTCTATTTCATCGAGGTTAACCCGCGGATCCAGGTGGAACACACCGTCACCGAACTGGTCACCATGCGCAACCTGGTGCAGTACCAGATCCGCGTCGCTCAGGGACACAAACTGAACGATCCGGAGATCGGCATCAAGAGCCAGAAAGATATCGAGCTGCGCGGCTATGCCATCCAGAGTCGAATCACCACGGAGGACCCGAAGAACAACTTCGCTCCCGATTTCGGGACGATCAAGGCATACCGGACCGCCGCCGGCTTCGGCGTGCGCCTCGATGCCGCGGCCGGTTACGCCGGTGCGGTGATCACCCCGCATTACGATTCCCTGCTGGTCAAGATCTCGACCTGGGGACTGACCTTTGCTGATGCCTCGCGCACCATGCATCGTGCCCTGCAGGAATTCCGCATCCGCGGCGTCAAGACCAATATCGGTTTCCTCGAAAAAGTGATCACCCATCCGACATTCCTCGAGGGCGCTTGCGACACGTCTTTCCTCGATGAACACCCCGAGGTCTTCCAGCTGCCGATCAAGAAGGACCGCGCCAACAAGATCCTCAGCCTGATCGGTCATACCACGGTCAATGGCTACCCCGGCATCAAGCCGGAGAAGCGACTTAATTTCCGCGAGCTGCGTGAGCCGGAAATCCCGGAGATTGCATATGGCAAACAGCACCCGCGGGGTACGCGGGACATCCTGTTGGACAAGGGGCCGAAAGGTCTTGCCGACTGGACACGCAAGCACAAGCAGTTGCTGGTCACCGATACCACCTGGCGTGACGCCCACCAGTCGCTGCTGGCGACCCGGGTACGGACCCACGATCTCGATCGAATCGCCGAGGCGACCGCACACCTCGGCGGCGGGCTGTTCTCGCTGGAAATGTGGGGCGGCGCGACCTACGACGTCGCCATGCGCTTCCTTACCGAAGACCCCTGGGAAAGACTCGAGCGACTGCGCAAGAAGGTGCCGAATATCCTCTTCCAGATGCTGTTGCGTGGTTCGAATGCCGTCGGTTACACCAACTACCCGGACAACGTGGTCCAGGAGTTCACGGTCAAAGCCGCAGAGTCGGGGGTCGATGTCTTCCGGATTTTCGACTCGCTGAACTGGACCAAAGGCATGCAAGTGGCCATGGAGGCTGTCAATGAGCGAACCAAAGCTGTCTGCGAAGCAGCGATGTGCTATACCGGCGACATCCTAGACCCGAAGCGTGACAAGTACCCCCTGCAGTATTACGTTGACCTGGCCAAAGAGTTGGAGAAAATGGGCGCCCATATCCTGGCAATCAAGGATATGGCCGGATTGCTGAAACCATTCGCTGCCGAGAAACTGGTTAAGGCGCTCAAGGACGAGATCAGTATTCCTATACACCTGCATACCCACGACACTTCGAGCAATGGCGGCTCGATGTTGTTGATGGCTGCCGGTGCCGGCGTTGATGTCGTCGACTTGGCGCTCTCGTCGCTTTCCGGTTTGACAGCCCAGCCGAATATGAACGCACTTCTTGCGGCCCTCGAAGGAACGATCTGGGACCCGCAACTCGACCAGGATGGTCTGCAAAAGCTGGCCAATTATTGGGAAACGGTGCGAACCTATTACGCACCCTTTGAATCGGAATTGCGCAGCGGCACCGCCCAGGTCTACCATCACGAGATTCCCGGTGGGCAGTACTCCAACTACAAACCGCAGGTAGAAGGCCTGGGCCTCGGTCATCGCTGGGAGGAATGCAAGGAGATGTATCGCAAGGTCAATTTCATGTTCGGCGATGTGATCAAGGTGACGCCATCATCGAAGATCGTCGGTGACATGGCGATGTTCATGGTGCAGAACAATCTCGAGCCGGAGGATGTTTTCGAAAGAGGTGATGAGCTGACGTTCCCGCAGGGCGTGGTTGATTTCTTCAAAGGCATGATCGGCCAGCCGGTCGGCGGCTTTCCGGAGCGTTTGCAGGCGATCATCCTGAAAGGCGAGCAACCTCTCACCTGCCGCCCCGGCGAGTTGCTCGAGCCGGTCGATTTCAGCGCCAAGAAAGAGGAATTACAGACTAAGCTCGCTTGCAACGTAAGCGACCGCGATGTGCTCTCCGCCGTCCTTTATCCGGGAGTTTACGAGGAGTACCATCGGTTCCGTCAGGAGTACAGCGACACGTCTTTCCTGCCGACCCCGGTTTTTTTCTATGGACTCGATGTCGGTGATGAAGTCAGTATTGATATCGAAGCGGGCAAGACTCTGATTATCAAACTGAACGCGGTGGGTCGGGTGCACGATGATGGGACCCGCAATATCTACTTCGAACTGAATGGTGAGCCGCGTGTGGTCACGGTCAAGGACCTGTCCGTGGAGACCGAAGACGTCAGTCACGAAAAGGCCGATCCTGCCAATATCAAGCACGTCGGCGCGCCGATGCCGGGTAAAGTGTTCAAGCTGTTGGCAAGCGTCGGAGAAAAGATCTCTGCCGGAGATACCCTGCTTACGACCGAAGCGATGAAGATGGAAACCAACGTCAAGGCCAAGGTTGATGGTGTCGTTGCCGAGATCCGTTTCGACGAAGGCGATTCGGTCGGGCAAGGTGACCTGCTTGTCGTCCTCGAATAAAACATCAAGACCGGGTAGGTCAATTTATGATTGCGCACTGACTCTCAATTTGGTGTGCGCATTAGCGCAAAAAATGTTATATTCCTCTATAATTTCCGATTCGGGGGATAGAGTATGCCAATAAACTGGTTGCTGCTTGGCGGGCATCAGATACAAAAACGTGAGGTTATCACCGAGCAAGTCCTGGACAAACAGGAAATGGTGACTGAATGCTACTGCGCCAACGGGCATTCGATTCTCACAGACAAGGCAACCTTTCAAGGGCGCCCGGGTCTAACCCTCAAGTTGAAAAGTAAAACCAGCGAAGGTCTCCTGGTTATCAGCCCGGTGATCGGTGACCGTGACCGGACCTTTATTGACTTCGACAAGAAGCTGGGCGAAGTCGTTGATATCTGCTGCCCGACCTGCTCGGAGGCCTTCCCTGTGTACAACGTCTGCCCGTGCGGAGCCCATCTGGTTGCTTTGTTCACCTCAAAAAAAACCCATTTTTCGCAATGTATCGGGATCTGCCAGAGACTTGGCTGCCTGCATTCCGAACTGCTTAGCGAGCGCGACCTGCGCCTCTACAATCGCCAGGATTATTTCTGATCTGCGGCTGAACAGCTGATCTCGATGCCTGCATGACAGCCTTCAATCGCAGCTTTGACAGCCATGCCAGAGGTAATGATCGCACTAACCGTTTGCCCGCCTTTCTTCTTCAACTGCGCAAAATCGTTTATAACTTGACGAAACCGGAACATTTCTTTTATAACGGATCTCTATGTTTTACCAATAAAGCAAGCGATCGATCTCACAAAAAGGAGGTAGTATGCGTAAGTATGTAACCAAGAAACTTGTCCTGGCAGCCCTGTTGGGCATGGTTATTCCTGTAAGCGGTTTTGCTGCAGATACGATCAAGATCGGTGTCGCGGGTCCTCACACCGGCGATCTTGCCCCCTACGGTATTCCGACCAAGGAAGCGGCGGAAATGGTCGCCGCACAGGTCAATGCCGCCGGTGGCGTGCTTGGCAGGCAGATTGAAGTGATGCCGATGGATGACCAGTGCAAGCCGGAAATTGCCACCAGCGCTGCGACCAAACTGGTGTCCCAGGGCGTTGACATTGTTATCGGTCATGTTTGTTCTGGTGCGACCAAGGCTGCCCTGGGGATCTACAAAGAGTCAAATATTATCGCTATTTCTCCCTCCGCGACCAATCCTCCTCTGACCCAGAGTGGTGACTATCCGAATTTCTATCGTACCATCGCGCCTGATGATGACCAGGGCAATCTCGCTGCCAGCTTCGCGACTGACAAGCTCGACGCCAAGAAGATCGCGATCCTCCACGACAAAGGCGATTATGGCAAGGGCTTCGCCGACTTCTCCAAGGCCGCCATTGAAGCCGGCGGTAAAGCTGAAGTCGTCCTCTTCGAAGGCGTGACGCCCGGCGCCATGGATTACTCCGCCGTCGTGCAGAAAATCCGCAGGGAAGGCGCCGATGCCGTTATCTTCGGCGGCTATCACCCGGAAGCCTCCAAGCTGGTCGGCCAGATGAAGAGGAAGCGCGTCGAGGTTCCTTTTATTGGCCCCGACGGTGTCAAGGGTGACGGTTTCCTCGAGATCGCCGGCAAGAACGCTGAAGGCGTCTATGCCACCGGCCCGATGGATGTCTCCGCATACGCGGCAAACAAGCAAGCCAAGGATGCCTATGTTGCCAAGTACGGCAAAGAGCCCGGCACCTTCTTCGACCAGGGCTATGCCGCTATGCAGGCGATCCTGAACGCCATCGAAGAGTCGGGCGGCACAGAGTACGCCGGCCTGGAGAAAGCCCTGCGCGGTTCCTATGTTGATACTGCCGTCGGCAAGATCAAGTTTGATGCAAAAGGTGACGCAGAAGGTGTTGGCTTCTCCGTCTTCCAGGTTCAGGGCGGTCAGTTCGTCGAGCTGAAATAAACGGCTGGACGCGAAAAATCAAAAACGGGGGACAGGCTTGCCTGTCCCCCGCATTTTTTGTAAAAGTAAGATGCAAGCCCTCATGCAGCCCTTTTGGCTTGTATGAGAGACAACATCCATAATGTTGCGGATCGTTTGCCCGGTTTAATTTAATTTAGAGAGTTCTGGAACACACCAATGGATTATTTTCTTGAATTATTCCTGAGCGGACTGACCAGGGGCAGCATCTATGCTCTGATCGCCCTTGGTTACACGATGGTGTACGGCATCATTCAGCTGATAAATTTCGCGCATGGTGAAATTTACATGATCGGTGCTTTCGTGGCACTGGTTGTGTCCG
>JBFLJZ010000239.1:0-5518 GCA_040882925.1 Desulfuromonadales bacterium | reverse complement strand
TGGTACAACGACTCCAAGGGGACCAATATCGGCAGCGTCGTGAAAAGTTTAGCCGGACTTGACAAGCCGGTGATTCTGATTGCCGGCGGCAAGGACAAACAGGGCGACCTCTCGGGGCTGATCGAGCCGATCCGGGAGAAGGTCGAACAGCTGATCCTGATCGGCGCCGCAGCTGGACGCATGGCCGAGACATTTGCCGGCCTGACCAGAATCCATCGGATCGACAGTATGCATGCAGCGGTCGGCCTGGCTTCCCACTACAGCCGGCCCGGCGCCACCGTCATACTGTCGCCGGGTTGTTCCAGTTTCGACATGTTCGAGAATTTTGCCGTGCGCGGTGAAATCTTTGCCCGTGAGTTTCGTGCCTTGGCCGGGCATGGGGAGGCCGTCAATGGAAATTAGGCAGGGCACGGATCATTCGATTCTCCTGCTGGCGGTCTGCCTGACCTGCCTGGGGGTGGTCATGGTGTTCTCCTCGTCATCGATCATGGCGGTACGCGACTATAACGACAGCCTTTACTTTCTCAAACGCCAGGGGGCCTTTGCCATAGCCGGTTTCGCTGTCATGGCGCTGATGATGAGGGTCGATCTCAACTTGCTGCGCAAGGCAGCATGGCCGTTTCTGGGTATCTGTGCACTGTTGCTGGCAGCCGTTCTGATCCCGGGCGTCGGCAAGAAGGTCGGCGGCGCCGCACGCTGGATCAAGCTTGGCGGGGTGACTTTTCAACCGGCTGAATTCGCCAAGATCGGCCTGGTGATGTTCCTGGCTCATTCACTGGCGCGCAAGCAGGACAGGGTCAAGAGCTTCCGCTTCGGTTTCCTGCCGTACATGCTGATCCTTGCCGTTTTACTCGGGCTGCTGCTGGCGCAGCCGGATATGGGCAGCGCTCTGACGCTCGCTGCCATTGCGGCGGCCATGCTGCTGGTTGCCGGGACCCGGTTAAAATATCTGGCGAGTATCGGTCTGCTGTCATTGCCGTTTTTATACTTTATGGTGATGAATGTCGATTACCGCAGACGGCGTATCCTGGCATTTCTCAATCCATGGGAGGACCCGAGCAACTCCGGCTTTCAGATCATCCAGAGCTGGATCGCTTTCGGCTCCGGCGGGGCCTTCGGTCAAGGCCTGGGTGAGAGTAAACAGAAGCTTTTCTATCTTCCGGAAGCGCATACCGATTTCATTTTCTCGGTGATCGGTGAGGAACTTGGCTTTGTCGGCGTTATCGTGATCGCCGCAATGTTCATGCTGCTGATCATGCGCGGCATGCGTACGGCGTTGCACGCGCCGAACGAATTCGCTTGCCTGCTGGCGTTCGGCATCACCATGCTGATCGGCTTACAGGCCTTTGTCAACATCGCTGTGGTGCTGGGCATGGTGCCCACCAAGGGCCTGGCGCTGCCGTTCCTTTCCTACGGCGGAACCAGCCTTGTCACAACCTTGGCCGCCGTCGGTCTGCTGCTTAATGTGTCGCGGCAACAGCCGGGGGAGCTACGATGAAGCTGTTGCTGGCCGGCGGCGGAACCGGCGGACATCTGTTCCCGGCGATTGCCCTGGCCGAGCAGTTCAAATTGGAAGAGCCGCAAGGTGAAGTGCTGTTTGTCGGCACCGAACAAGGGTTGGAAGCACGGATGTTGCCGGAACTGGGATGGCCGCTGGAGACGATAGAGATGAGTGGTTGGGCGGGGCGTGGTTTTTTTGCCAAATTCAAGGTTGTCGGCCAGCTTCTCAAGAGTCTGGTCCAGGCACGAAAAATCCTGCAGAGGTTCGGTCCGGATATCGTGATCGGTGTCGGCGGCTATGCCTCGGTGCCGACATTGCTGGCAGCAAAGACGATGGCAATTCCATACCTGGTGCATGAACAAAATGCCTGGCCCGGTCTGGCCAACCGACTGCTGGGTCACTGGGCAAAAAGAGTTTGCCTCTCTTTCGATGATGCCGACCGCGCCTTTCACCGCAGCGCCACGGTCCTGACCGGGAACCCGGTTCGGGCCGCGCTGGAGGCCTGTCCCAACCTGGATGATGAAAAGACCTGCCTGCTGGTATTCGGCGGCAGCCAGGGTGCACAGGCAATCAACCGGGCGATTGTCGCGGCACTGCCTTTGCTCGTCGAATGGCGTGGCAAGCTGGAGATCATCCACCAGTCTGGAGAACAGGGTTACGCAGAGACTTTGCAGGGGTATCGCGACAACGCTTGGCAGGATGCCGAAGTGACCCCGTTCATCAAGGATATGGCCAGCGCTTATGCTCGAGCGACGCTGATTGTCTGCCGTGCCGGCGCGACGACCCTCGCGGAGTTGACGGCCTGCGGCCGACCGGCGATTCTGATTCCGTACCCGTACGCCGCAGCAGGGCACCAGTCGACCAATGCCGGGGCCATGGCGGCCAAGGGTGCAGCGATGACTCTGGAAGAAGCGGACCTGACTCCGGAGCGCCTGGCCACTTTGATCAACGGCCTGCTGCATGATCGAACCAGCATCAGGACGATGGCCTCTGCAGCGAAAAGCCTGGCGCGACGCGGCGCCTCGGAGCGTCTGTTGCGTGAATGCCGGGCCGTTCTCGAGGAAGCCATCTGACAGGGACTATCATGTACGGCAAGATTCAGAAAATTCATTTTGTTGGTATCGGTGGCATCGGCATGAGCGGCATTGCCGAGGTGCTGATCAATCTCGGTTACCAGGTCTCAGGTTCCGACCTCAAGGAAAGCGGGATTACCAGGCGGTTGCAGAAGCTGGGTGGTTCAATCTCATACGGTCATCGCAGCGAGAATCTCGCCGATGTCGACGTGGTGGTGACCTCGACCGCCGTGCAACAGGACAATCCGGAAGTCGAGGAAGCCCACCGGCGGAAAATCCCGGTGATTCCACGTGCCGAGATGCTGGCCGAGCTGATGCGCATGAAGTACGGCATCGCGATCGCCGGCACCCACGGCAAGACGACGACCACCAGCATGGTGGCTACGGTTCTCTCGCATGGCAACATCGATCCGACCGTGGTGATCGGCGGCCGACTTGATTCGATCGGTTCGAACGCAAAGCTCGGCCAGGGCGAGTTCCTGGTTGCCGAGGCCGACGAATCGGATGGTTCGTTCCTGAAGCTGTCGCCGACCATTGCTGTGGTCACCAATGTCGACGAAGACCATCTCGACTACTACGAGGATCTCGATGAGATTCGCGCGACCTTTATCGATTTTATCAACAAGGTGCCGTTCTACGGGTTGGTCGTGCTCTGTCTCGATGATCAAAACCTGCAGGGGATGATACCCCAGGTAAAAAAACGCCTGGTGACTTACGGGCTGACCAGCCAGGCTGATTTCCAGGCCTCGAAAATCGTCCACGATGGCGACCGCACAAGGTTCGTGGTGCATTATCGAGGAGAGGAACTCGGCCGCTTGAATATCCGTATGCCGGGCAGGCACAATGTTCTCAACGCGCTGGCTGCGGTCGCCGTCGGTATCGAACTGGACATGCCGTTCTCGGCGGTCGCCGAGGGCTTCCGTGATTTCGGCGGTGTCGGCCGCAGGTTCGAGATCAAGGGCGAGCCGGAAGGGATCATGATCGTCGATGATTACGGACATCACCCGGTAGAGATCAAGGCGACCCTTGCAGCGGCCTGTTCCGGTTGGAACCGGCGTGTCGTCGCGGTCTTCCAGCCGCACCGCTACAGCAGGACAGAGGCACTCTTTGATGACTTCGTGACCGCCTTCTATCAGGCTGATCATCTCGCAGTGATGGATATCTACGCCGCCGGTGAAAAACCGATCGACGGGATCAATGCAGAGCAGCTCGCCGACGGCATCAGCGGACATGGACACAAATCGTGCTGCTACACCGGGGATATCGAGGCGACGGTTGAGCACCTGCAGGCCGTTTTGCTGCCCGGTGACATCGTGATTACGCTCGGTGCCGGAAATGTCTGGCAGGTCGGCGAAGAACTGCACCGCCTGCTGAGCGTGTCGAACTGAAACATGGAGCAATGTCACAAACGGTAACCATGTCTAGTCGAGAGGCCTTAAAACAGAAAAAAACCGCGGTGCTGATGGGGGGCCTTTCCGCCGAGCGGGAGATATCCCTCAAAACCGGCAATGCCGTGCTCAAGGCGCTATTGGAGAGCGGCTGTAACGCTGTCGCCATAGATGTCGGACACGATTTGGCAGTGCAGCTGCGGCAAGCGCAAGCCGAACAGGCATTTATCTGCCTGCACGGCCGTTACGGTGAAGACGGCACTGTCCAGGGATTGCTTGAGATGATGCGGATTCCGTATACCGGTAGCGGCGTGATGGCGTCGAGCGTGGCAATGGACAAGGTTGTGAGCAAGCAGATCATGCTCTACCACCAGATACCGACGCCCGGTTTTATCGCCTACCGTGCCGGGGAAGACCGGGCCGCACTGCTCGAGCGTTGTCGACGCTTCCCGCTGATCGTCAAGCCGGCCAGGGAAGGCTCGACGATCGGCATCACCGTTGCTGACGACCGGCGCCGGCTCGAAGAAGGCCTGGACTTGGCCCTGGAGCTAGATGAACTGGTGTTGATAGAGGATTTCATCAAGGGTGACGAAGTGACCGTCAGCGTGCTGAACGGCCAACCCCTGCCGATCATCAAGATCGTACCGAGAAGTGGTTTCTACGACTACCGGTCGAAATATACGCCGGGACAGACCGAGTATATCCTGCCGGCACCGCTGGACGCTGAACTTTACACTCGTCTGCAGGAAACTTCGGTGGCGGCCTGCCGGGCCCTGTCATGCCGCGGCGCCGCCCGGGTCGATTTCATGATCAGGGCGCGGGAATTCTTCTGCCTCGAGGTCAATACCATCCCGGGAATGACCGAAACCAGCTTGTTGCCCAAGGCCGCTGCCGAAGCCGGTCTGTCTTTTCATGAGCTGGCGATGCAAATTCTTGAAGATGCCGGTTTAAGCAAGTAGCAGGTGACATAATGTCAATGAAAGACCTGAAAATCAACAAGCAGAAAAAGCTCAAGTCGAACCGGCGCAAGCAGGAGAAACAGCCGCGCGACTGGAAGCAGCTGTTTCATTGCCTGCTGCGCATCGGCATCGCGACCGGAAGCGGTTTCCTGCTGGCCAGCGGCGCCCTGCTGACCGCCCAGATGTTGCTCGAGTCCGGCTATTTCGGAGTGGACCAGATCCGCGTCGAACAGCATATCAGAGTCAGCGAAGGAGATATCCTCGATGCCTCAGATATTAATATCGGTGACAGCCTGTTCGAACTGGAACTGCACATGATCGGACGCAAGATCGAAGAGCACCCCTGGATTGCCAAAGCCGAAGTAGAACGTTCGTTCCCCGATCAGGTGGTGATCAGGGTGGTGGAACGGCAGGCGAGGGCGATTATCGACCTCGACTATCTGTACTATGTGGACCGCACTGGTGAGGTTTTCAAAATGCTCGAGTCAGGAGATGAGCTCGATTACCCGGTTATCACCGGCATTGATCGGCAATACCTGCTTGATCACCCGAACCAGACCCAGGACAGCCTTGACCTGGCCCTGAGCCTGATGGACC
>JBFLJZ010000238.1:0-6203 GCA_040882925.1 Desulfuromonadales bacterium | reverse complement strand
TTCTGGCGCGGGTCAGGACATCGTCGAGGTCTGTTTGATATGGCTTCGCATCGAGATGGGCATGGGAATCAACGAGGGTTGACTGTAAATTTTTCATGAACAATTACCGTGGCGCGTCGCGTGTGGCGAGTGGCGCGGGAATCAGATAGCTGAGACATTGTAACAAGTCAGGGACAGGAAGTTATCCTGTCCCCGGAACTATAATGTTAATTGGGTTTGCTTTTTCGCGCTACGCGCCACGCAATCCTGATTAATCCGTCTCAATCCTGGGAAACAGCGGGGCGGCCTTCGCGATTGAACTGCCTGGCTGCAGCAGTCCCCAGCTATCGTGCTCTTCGAGTTGCCGCTCCGCAGAGTCAATGCCGAGAATATTGCAGATGCTGATGCCGGTATCCGGCATAAACGGGGCGACAAACAGTCCAATCAGGCGGACGGCTTCGAGCAGATTGTACATCACGGTGCCGAGCCGCTCGCGTTGCGCTTCGTCTTTGGCCAGGGCCCAGGGTGCCGAGTCGTCGATATACTTGTTCGCGGCGCCGACCAGTTCCCAGATCGATTGCAGGGCTTTATTGAAGGCGAGAGCCTCCATCTGCTCGTCGACGATAGCAGCCTGACGGACAAACTTGTCTTTGATGACAGTGTCAATAGCCTGTTCATCTCCTGGACTTGGCAGGACACCTTTAAAGTATTTGTTGAGCATTGCCGTGGAGCGGCTGACCAGGTTTCCCAGGTCGTTGGCCAGGTCCGAATTGATGCGGTGTACCAACGCATTGTGGGAAAAATCGCCATCGAGTCCGAAGGGAACTTCACGCAGCAAGAAGTAACGGATCGCATCGACGCCATACTTGTCGATCAGCATGTTCGGTTCGACGACGTTGGCCAGGCTTTTACTCATTTTCTGCCCTTCAACAGTCCACCAGCCGTGGGCAAAGACCTTTTTCGGCAGCGGGATGCCGGCTGCCATCAGGAAGGTTGGCCAGTAGACGGTGTGGAAGCGCAGGATGTCCTTGCCGATGACGTGAACGTCACAGGGCCAGAATTTGCTGAAATCACCGCCCGGGTCCGGATAGCCGATGGCGCTGATGTAGTTGGTCAGGGCGTCAAACCAGACGTAGATGACGTGTTTTTCGTTGTTCGGAACGGGTATCCCCCAGGAGAAGGTGGTTCGTGAGATGGAAAGGTCGCGCAGCCCTTCACGGACGAAGCTGATAATTTCGTTGCGCCGTGTCTTGGGCTGAATGAAATCCGGGTTGGCATCGATATGCGCGAGCAGCTGCTCCTGGTACTTGCTCATGCGAAAGAAGTAGGATTCTTCTTTGAGTTTGTCGGTTGGCCGTCCGCAATCGGGGCAATTACCGTCAAGCAACTGGGTCTCAGTCCAGAATGTCTCGCAGGGCGTGCAATACCAGTCTTCATATTCGCCGAGATAGATGTCTCCCTTGGCTTCAATGACCCGGAAGATTTCCTGGACCGCCAGTTTGTGGCGCTCCTGGGAGGTTCGGATGAAGTCGGTGTGCGAGATATTCAGCTTGTCCCACAGCGACTGAAAGCGTTTGACGACCCGGTCAGCCAACTCCAGCGGGGTTTCGCCCTTGGCATGGGCCGCTTTCTCGACCTTCTGGCCATGTTCGTCGGTACCGGTAAGAAAGCTGACTTCAAAGCCGCGTGTACGTTTGTAACGGGCCATGACGTCGCATGCCAGCGTCGTGTAGGCATGACCGATATGCGGAACATCGTTGACGTAGTAGATCGGGGTTGTCAGGTAATAATGCTTTGCATCCGACATGGGTGTTATTCTCCCTGCTTGCCCGGGCCCGGTTTGCGGTTGCCACGGGGTCTGCGCCTGCCGCGCCGACGAGGTTTCTTCTGGCTTTTGCCTTCATCTGCAACCTGCTGGCCCGGCTTGTCCTTGGGTTTCTCCGGTTTTTGCGTTTGCTCGCCGGTTTTTTCGGCAGGCTTCTGGCTTCGATCCGGTTGCTTGCGAGACTCCTGCTTGCGTCTACTCATACGACTGGTATGGGTTTCAGCGGCAGAATCTTCCCGGATCGCCGGTTGCTCGGCCTGGCCGCTTTGCAATTCTTTCAAGGTGATGCAGCAGCAGCTGCCTTCCTGGTCACGCAGGTTGATCTGTTGGCGCAGGATGTCGATCGATGTGACATTGTACTCACGATCCTGCCAGGCGATCTTTTTGCCGCATTTCGGCATGCCTTTTTTGAGCGCACTGTAAGTTTCGAATTCGTAGCCGAGACAGCAAAGCAGGCGTCCACACTGGCCTGAAATCTTGGTCGGATTGAGGGCCAGCCCCTGTTCTTTGGCCATCTTGACCGAAACCGGGTTGAATTGGGTGAGAAAGCTGCTGCAGCATAGTTCACGGCCACAGATGCCGAGCCCACCGACCATTTTCGCTTCGTCACGGACTCCGATCTGGCGCATTTCGATCCTGGTATGGAAATAATGAGCGAGATCCTTGACCAGTTCACGGAAATCGATGCGGCCATCAGCAGTGAAGAAAAAGATGATTTTAGAGCCGTCAAAAGCATACTCGGCACGGACCAGCTTCATCTCCAGCTGGCGGGACTTGATCCGCTCCTGGCAGTACTTGTAGGCATCCGCTTCCCTGGCAGAATTGGTTTCCGCCAGGGCCAGGTCTTCTTCGGTGGCTATGCGCAGAATGCTTTTCAGGCCTTCCGGAGCTTCACTGTCTTCTATATCCCGGGGCTCGACGACCACGGTCGCCATGGCGCGGCCGCGATCAGTTTCGACGACCACCTTGTCACCCGCTTTCAGTTCGAGTGTCGTAGCATTGAAGTCGTACTGGCGGCCGGCCTGCTGAAATTTTAATGGCACAATACGTATCATGAGATCAGTTCTGTTTCACAATGTATGAAGAAAAAGCAAAATTGCCGACCTGTTCAGGCGGCCAGTTTTAAGAGCAGCACTTCCATGGCCAGTTGCCGGTTGACGTTACGGTCAAGCTGGCGACGGACTGCGAACAGCGCTTCAAGCTTGGCAAGCACAGACACGATATTCTCGCGGCCGGAGACCCGCTCGATGGTGTCCTTCAGGTCAAGATTGACGAGATCGTCATCCCCGCGCCCCTGAAGCATCATCATAACATCCCGGTAAAAAGCCTGAAAGATTTCCAGAATATCGGGTAACACGGTTTTGTCGGCAGCAATCTGCTCGGCAAAATCCAGAATGGGCAAGATACTTCCTGGGGATAACCCCGTCAAGGTTTTTAGCAGTTTTCGACGCTCTTCAAGGTAGAGCTCGCGGTCCTTGCCAAAGGCTTTCTTGAAGCTGCCTTCGGACAGGGCGGCCAGGACATGGGATGCTGTCGGGTCGATGTCCAGCTGCTTCTCGAGTTGCGCCTGAATCCTGCTGTTCGGGTGTCTTGTGAAAGGCAATGCCTGGCAGCGGGAGCGGATCGTTTCGAGCAGGCGATTCGGGTGGGCGGATAGTAAGATCAGCAAGGTATCGCCGCGCGGCTCTTCGAGAGTCTTGAGCAGTGCGTTGGCCGCACCAGGCGTCATGCTGTCTGCCGCTTCGATCAGGCAGATTTTACGCGGTGCCTCGAGAGGCTTGAGGTTGAGGTCTTTCTGCAAGCGTCTCACCTGCTCGATCTTGATCGAATTGCCTTCAGGTTCGAGGACATGCAGATCAGGGTGGTTGCGGTGGTCTATCTTTCGGCAGGCCTGGCAGTCGCCGCAGCCGCGTTGTTCGTGGCAGACGATGGCCCTGGCAAGGGCGAGAGCCATAAGTCGTTTGCCGACACCATCCGGGCCCGAGAACAGGTAGGCATGGGCGAGCCTGCCGCTTGCCAGGGACCTGTCCAAGATCTCCTTCTGCCGGGCATGGCCGAGGATCTGGTCGAAGGTCATGCCGATCTCCTGCTGGCCAGGAAGATGTCCACAGCGGCAACCACGCGTTCAGCGACGGCATCTTCATGCCCAATGGCATCGATGACGCGGAAGCGCTCTTCGCGCGCCGCCAGGTCGAGATATCCCTGGCGAATTCGCCGGTGAAAAGTGAGTGACTCGAGTTCGAAGCGTCCCTCTGATGCGAGGCTTGCGCTTTGGTTGCGCAACCTGGCACGCTGCAGGCCTTCTTCGACCGGGTAATCAAGCAACAGCGTCAAATCAGGCGTGAGACCTTTGCTGGCAAACCGGTTGACGGCTTCGATCTGAGCCATGTCGAGTCCGCGGCCGGCACCCTGGTAAACCGTTGTCGCATCGGCGAAGCGGTCGCAGACTACAAGCTTGCCCTGTTTCAGGGCCGGCAATATAAACTCGGCGACATGTTGTGCCCGGGCCGCGCTGTAGAGAAGCAGTTCCGCCTGCGGCACGATCGAGTCATTGCCGGGATCCAGCAGCAGGGTGCGGATGGCATCGGCAATTCTGCACCCTCCCGGTTCACGGGTTACGGCAACTCGGTACCCGGACTTTCGGAGGTGCTCCTGGAGGCGCAGCAGCTGGGTTGTTTTGCCGCTCCCTTCGATGCCTTCTAAAGTAATCAAAAATGGCATAGATCTGTATCTTGGATCGTTTGATAGCTGGTGCATGCAAAAGGCTGAAATGAACCGTCATACTATAATGTTTTTATGGTTTGGTGCAATTGATATATAACAAGATTTGGTGTAGTATTACTGACTTTGTGAACCACAGATTAACCTGTATGAGAGTGACAATCCATCAACGATCGAGAAAACAATCTGTCCATGATATCACCTGTCAGCGGGGATGGCGATCTCTGGCGAGATCTGGAAAAGGCCCTCGGGTACTCATTCCGGGACAAGGCGCTGCTGGTCAATGCCATGACCCACAAGTCTTTTGCCAACGAATATTCGCCAGCGGCATGCCCGGATAATGAGCGCCTCGAGTTCCTCGGCGATGCGGTCCTCGACCTGGTCGTCAGCGAGCATCTGATGGACGCTTTGCCAACTTCGAATGAGGGAGAGCTGAGCCGCATCAGGGCTGATGTCGTCGCCATGTCAAGCCTTGCAGGATTGGCCCGCAAGCTCGGGCTCGGTCCGAGCCTTTTGCTGGGCAAGGGAGAATTCGGCAGCGGCGGCCGGGAGAAGCCAGGCTTGTTGGCAGATGCCCTGGAAGCCCTGTTCGGTGCGGTGTTCGTCGATGGCGGCTACGAGGCGGCCAAGTCAGTGCTCCTGCCACTGGTTGTCCCCCTCTTGAGACAGGCCTCTGCCGATGCTGGGCAGGACTATAAAAGTCGTTTACAGGAAATCCTGCAGGCAAACCGGAAAGAGTTGCCGGTTTACCGGGTGACAGGGACTCGCGGCCCGGACCATGACCCTGTTTACCTGGTCGAGGTGTTGATCGGAGATCGCGTCTACGGCAGCGGAGAGGGGCGAACGAAAAAGACTGCCGAGCAGAATGCCGCGCAAGCGACATTGCAGCTCCTGGACAAAGCTTCGTGAAAATTTACCCGGTTTTCATGCCCCATGCAGGATGCCCCCACCGTTGTCTTTTCTGTGCCCAGGACCGGTCTACGAGCCAGTGTGACATCCCGACTGTCAATACGATCACCCGTTGCCTGGATGCCATGCTGCCGAAGCAGGGCGGTGGTGAAATTGCCTTTTACGGCGGCACCTTCACCCTTCTGCCGATAGCGCAACAGCAGCTTTACCTGAAGGCGGCACGTGTCTTCATCGACGCCGGCAGGGCGGCCGGTCTCCGTCTCTCGACCCGGCCCGATGCCCTCGTTGGCTCGTGCCTTGCGCTTTTGCGCAACGAGGGTGTGCAAACCATTGAAATAGGTTGCCAGAGTTTCGACGACACGGTCCTCGAGCAGGCCGGGCGTGGTCATTCTGCTGCGCAAAGCAGTGCTGCGGTGCAGCGCTGCCGGGATACCGGTTTCACCGTCGGCATCCAGCTGATGCCAGGGCTGCCGGGTGGCGACGTCGATGAGGCCATGAGTTCGCTGCGGCGGGCCCTGCAGCTCAAACCCGCTTTCTTGAGAATCTATCCGACCGTTGTCATCGCCGGCACGGCACTGGCGAATCTCTGGAAGACCGGGGCCTACTCCCCCTGGTCGCTGGACGAGACAGTGGAACTTTGCACCGATATGCTGCTGCTTTGTCGACAGTCTGATGTGCCGGTCATACGGCTTGGCCTGCAGCAGGACAAAAGCCTGGCTGATAATCTGCTGGCCGGCCCGTTTCACCCGGCATTCGGGCAACTGGTCCG
>JBFLJZ010000237.1:0-5191 GCA_040882925.1 Desulfuromonadales bacterium | reverse complement strand
CAGGGTCGTTACTTTGCTTTTTTCCCTTTTTTCGGCACTCTCTATAACTGGTTTAAACGGGATCGTATCTCTTTCACGCTCTTTCCCATCTATAGCCAGACCGAGCGCAAGGGTACACAGGTTGATAATATCATCTGGCCCTTTTTCGCCAAAATCTCCGGTGAAAATGAATCTGGTTACAAGTTCTGGCCGATTTATGGTGCAAGTCAAAAAGAAGGTGTTTATCGGAAAAGGTTTTTCCTCTGGCCGGTTTTCTTTTCTGAATCACTGAAGCTTGACAGTGACAACCCAAAAGAAGTGAGGGCTGCCTGGCCTTTTTATGTCAGCAAGGAATCGCCGGAGAGGTCGTCTACGACAGTGCTGTGGCCTTTTTTTTCCAAGGTGGAAGATCGTGTCAGAGATTTCGAGGTCTGGAACGCGCCCTGGCCCCTGGTCCGAGTGACGAAGGGAGAAAAATACCACGGGCTGAAAATACTGCCGTTTTTCTCAGACGAAACCGTGGATGTTAAGAGAGAGAGATGGTACGTTTGGCCTGTGTACAAAATCGAAGAAATGAACACTGAGTTGATCGAACGTCGCCGGGATCGCATTCTTTTTTTCCTTTATTCGGATACGAAGGAGAGGAAATTCTTAACCGGTGATTCGACACGGCTGGTTAACCTCTGGCCTCTTTACGGATATAGAGAGACGAATGGCGTGAGTCACTTTTATGTTTTCTCTTTGATTGAACCTTTTTTCCCCCGTAACGAGTCGATTGAACGCCTGTGGGCACCTCTGTGGCGCATTTATCAGCATAAGTGGGATCAGCAGGGTAATCATGTTGTCAGCCTGCTTTGGAACCTGTACTGGCACGAGAGACAGGGCGATCGGGTTGCCTGGGAGCTGTTCCCACTATTTCAGTACCGCAGAGAGTCGCCAGCCGAAACAGACTTCAAGTTCCTGAAGGGTTTGTTCCATTATCGAGCCAGTGATCAGGGCAAACAGCTGAACCTCTTCTATTTGCCTTGGGGGGTGCGCTGGGGTGCTCCTGTGGCCGCTACGGAATAGCTGGAATTATGCGTGTGTTCACTTTCATAGGCGAAAAGCTGCTGAATGTCGCGCAGGGTCTCGGTGAGATGTTGGCGCTCCTCTGCGAGACCGTCTATTACTTCAAAGAGGCACCTCGCAATCTGGGCAGCATCTTCAGGCAGATGAGCGTCATCGGCATCGGAACTTTGCCGATAGCCATGCTGGTCGCCCTGTTCGTCGGTATGGTGCTGTCGGTGCAGACCGGATCGGAGCTTGCCATTTACGGTACCCAGGAGGCTATCGGGGCGATCGTCGGTATGTCGATGGTCAAGGAACTCGGACCGGTCATGACCAGTCTTCTGGTGGCCGGAAGGATCGGCTCGGCAATGGCTGCCGAGGTCGGTGCCATGCAGGTTTACGAGGAGATTGATGCTCTGAAAACACTGGAAATCAGTCCTGTTCGCTATCTTGCCATGCCGAGGCTGATCGCCTGTCTGCTGGTCGTGCCGGCGCTGGTGGTCTTCTCAATTATAGTCGGTGTGATCGGCGGTGGCGTGGTGGCCGAGGTCAATCCCAGGATCGATGTGCCATTTACGGTTTACTACGACAACATGATTCGCGCATTAAACTACAAGGAAATCTTCAAGGGCCTGCTGAAAGCAATGGTCTTTGGTGGCATTATCGCTCATGTCGGCTGTTATATCGGGTTCAAGACGACGGGTGGTGCGAGAGGGATCGGCGAGTCAACAACCCGCTCTGTCGTCCTGTGTTTCCTTCTGATCATGGTGGCTAATTATCTCCTGACCCGTTTGATGCTTTGAATGGTGGAGTTGACTGAAGAAACAAACTGGAAAAAGGACTTTTGCTGGCACAATGAAACCACGCGGTAATTTTTGGTCCAAGCTTGCACACGGCTTTACTCCGTCGATCATGGAAGGTGACAGTTGCCAGATCGGTTATACAGAATCTCGGGGTGTGAGTATACAGATCGAAAATCTTAACAAGTCATTTGGCGGCAATCATGTGCTCAGGGATGTCAGTCTCAATATCGAACCGGGAGAGACGTTTTCGATCATCGGGCCGTCGGGAACCGGTAAGAGTGTCCTGCTGAAACATATCGTCAAACTCGAGAAAGCGGACAGCGGGCGGATCCTGATCAATGGCCAGGATATCAATCAAGAACAGCAGGAAATGCCGCAGGATTTTCGCTACAGCATGGTGTTTCAGTCTTCAGCGCTTTTCAATTCTTTGACGGTTGGCGAGAATGTCGGCTTGTGGTTGAGGGAAAAGCGTATTTGTGGAGAAATCCGCATTCGTCGCATCATCAGGGAGAAATTGCGTCTGGTCGGTCTCGAGCGCAAGGAAGATATGCGGACTTCAGAGCTCTCCGGCGGCATGAAGAAAAGGGTGGCGATTGCCCGGTCTCTGGCAATGAATCCTGATTTAATTCTTTATGATGAGCCAACCGCGGAGTTAGATCCGGTCACCTCGGACGAACTTGCCCGGGTGATTATGGATCTTAAACGGGAAGTCAACCTGACAACGATTATCGTCAGCCACGACCTGAACTTTGCCCTGTACCTATCGGATCGCGTGGCGATGATGCACGATGGTCAGGTGGTTGCAATTGGGACGCCTGAGGAAATCAAGAAAAGCCAGAACCCGGTTGTTCGAAAATTTATCTATACTACGACCAAGGGGATCCAGGGGGAAAGGGATTAGCATGGCAGTGTCAACCGAACAAAAAGTCGGGTTGTTTTTTCTGACAACCCTGATCCTGCTGGCCGTGATGATTGAGCTGGTGGAGGACTGGCGTCCCTTCGAGGACCAGTATGCATACGTCTCCTATTTCAACTATGCGGTCGGCTTGAAGGTGGGCGACCCGGTTCGCATAGCGGGTGTCAACGTCGGCAAGGTGAGAAAGATCAACATCGAGAACAATCGGGTAAGGGTTGATTTTTACGTCAATCGCCAGGACAGCATTCGTGAAGACTCGATTGCCCAGATTCGCCAGACCAACATGCTCGGCGGCGTTTTTCTCGGACTGGATTTCGGTTCGTCGCAGAGCAAAATCATGCCGCCTGGAAGTAGCGTCGAATCCCGGGATTCGACAAATATCGACCAGCTAGTCACCAACCTCGACCGCAACCAGGACCGTTTCCTGAGACCCCTGGGAGACCTCGTCGACGAAAGCCGAGAACCGCTTGCCGAAACGATTAACCGCCTTGAACGGATCGTCACCAAAATTGACGAAGGGGAGGGGACCCTGGGACGTTTGGTCAACAACCCGACTCTGTATGATGAGATGGCATCCATGTCGCTGCGGCTCAACCGGCTGCTGGCTAAACTTGAAAGCGGCAACGGCTCGCTGGGCAGGCTGCTCGATGACCCGTCTCTTTACGACAACCTCAACCGGACCATGGCGAACATCGCGGCCTTGACCAAACAGATCAATGCCGGAGAAGGAACACTGGGCAGGCTGTTTGTCGATGACCGACTTTATGACGAGATTGCCACGTCGGTCGGCAACCTGAATCAAATCACGGCAAAGATCAACGCGGGTGAAGGCTCGCTCGGCAAGCTTATGCAAGATGATGCCTTTTATGACAACATCAGCGACACCATGGCCAGTGTCAGCAGCATCGCCGCCAAAATCGACGAAGGGCAGGGGACTATTGGTCGGCTGGTCAACGAAGACGATCTTTATCGTGATGCCAAAACCACTCTGCACAAGGTCGAAAAATCAGTTGACGGGATCAGCGATACCGGCCCGCTTTCGGCGCTCGGAGTTGTTTTGGGGACGCTTTTCTAGAAATATACAGAAGGGTTGTTAATTTCTCACAGTTCTTGCATATTATTAAATACTGATGCGTCTTTTTGTCGCGATCTTATTACCTGAGAATACATCATTGATATCAGGTGCGGGTTCTATTGTGTTTTGCGCAACTCCGTTTGGTCTGGTCCGGGGGGACTTCGTGAGGCATTTTCTTCTGTTCACTTTAATCGTTGGTCTGTGTGGCTTTTGTCAACCGTCCGAAGCTCTTGCTGAGGAACGCCTGATAGCTGTTGTCATGGCCAACTCGCAGCCGCGCTACCAAGAGGTCCATGCCGCTTTCGTCAAGCAAGCCGCTGATTTTTGCGACAAGGACTGCCGGATTTATGTACAGAGCCCTAATGCCGATACCATGTCGCTACGCAACAGTGTCAGAAAAGCGGTTGCCTTGGGCGCTGACATTATTGTCACATATGGTCCTCTGGCCACGATTGCGGCAAAGGCCGAGTTGCCACCGGTCCCTACCATTTTTGCCGATGTCTACGACCCTGTAGGCCTAGAGATCGTCGCCGCCAGTACCAAGACCGGTCGCAACATGACCGGCATCCGTGGTGATGCTCCGGTCCAGGGCCTGTTCAAATATTTCACCGATACGGTGGACGTGCGGAAAATGGGAATTATTTTCGACGGACACAGCCCTGAGGCTTTGCTGCAGAAGCAGGTTCTGGAAGAAACGAGTCACCGCAAGGGCATCATCGTATTCTCCAGACAGGTCGGTGATGCAAACAATTACCTCGCTGCACTCGGCGATCTTCCGGATGATATCGATGGCATTTTTGTCGCCAGCAGCGAACATCATCAAACCCAGTTAGGCTTTATCACCGGCTATACCAATGCCCGCAAGATTCCGGTAATCACACAACTGGCCGGTGCTGCTGATCAAGGGGCCTTTATGGTCCTGGAAACCTCTGCGCTGGAACAAGGTGAAAAACTCGCCGCAATCGTCGGGCGGGTGCTTTCGGGCGAGAACGTCCAGCAGATTCCCATGCAGACACCTCACGGCATTTCTTTTGTGATCAATCTTAAGCAGGCCAAGGGCCTTGGTATCAAGGTGCCGATCCAAACCTTGTCGGTTGCCTCTCGTGTCGTCCACTGACCCAACCAGTACAGCACAACAGTCAAGGTCAACACATTGCAGAGCATGCCGGATGCCAAATCTCAGGCAGTAGCGGAGGGAGAGCAGTGCGGATGGCGTGCCGGTCTGCAGGATGACGATATAATGATCTGGTGTAAATTTGCTGGCAACAGAGTTAAGTGTATTTTTTGCCGTGGGGCGGGATGTCGTTGCGGATTAAGTTATGCTTGTTGATACTGGCAACCTCGAGTCCGGGCTGAAGTGCCTGCCGCTGT
>JBFLJZ010000035.1:0-6424 GCA_040882925.1 Desulfuromonadales bacterium | reverse complement strand
GCCAGCTCGGAACCCACCTCCAAGTAGGCATCTTCGAGGGTTTCCAGAATTTCAGAGGCCACGTCCGAAGCGTGTTCACCGTCCTCAAAGGACAACTGGAAATGGCCGCGATATTCCTCATGCATCTCTGCTTCAATCTGCTGCTCACGGCGTACCTTGTCGAGAAAAGCGGCAACGTCCTCACCACCGCCATACTCCAGCGATCGCTGCAATGCATCAATAGCTTCGGACAATCGCCCGTCAGCGTAGTAAGCCTTGCCCAGAAGATGGTAGATACGAGGATTTTCCGGATCGATGCCTATGGCCTGATCGAGCAAAGAGGCGGCTGCCGAGTACTTGCCCTGCATGTAGAATGTCATCGCTTCACCACGCCAGAGACGGACATCCTCCTCATTGTAGCTGCGACCGGAACGAAAAGAGTCGCGGGCGGCACTGAATTCTCTTCTGGCGAGTAGTTGGTAACCCTGCCCAAGGTAAGCGATGGCGAACATATTGGATATCTGCACAGGGTCACTTAGAGATTTTTCCAGGGCGTGCAGGACCTCCAGTGCATCGGTATATTGCCTCTGCTCAAGGAGCGCAACAGCTTTGACGACCTGATTGCCTGGCAGGGCATCAGCCTCTAGTAGGCATGGCGGCGTTACGAGCGCCAGAAACGTGGCAACGCAGACGATTGTTTTCTTGAACCGGGAAAGTGACATTTTAGGCTGATGAAACAGCATGCGGGCGACACCCCGGTTGCAGGATTCTCTGCATTTCTTCGTGAATCAGGACATTGCTCGCCAGACATTCCAGAGAATCGAGGGTCATCGGATTGCCGTCAAAGTCACTGACCCTGCCGCCGCTCTCTTCGACCAGCAAAACTCCCGCGGCCAAATCCCAGGGTTTCAGTTTCATCTCCCAGAAACCGTCGAATCGTCCTGCAGCGACACTCGCAAGATCGAGGCTTGCGACTCCGGGACGGCGACAGGCCTGCGCTTCCCTCTGGAAACGGGTAAAATAATCGTAATTGTTCGCTTTGCAACTCTTGTGGTCATAAGCAAATCCGGTGGCCAGCAAGGCCCGCTCAAGAACTCGGGTTGCAGACACCTGCAGTCGGCGCTCGTTGAGAAAGGCCCCTTGACCACGTTCGGCAAAATAAAACTCCCCCACATAAGGGTTATAGACGACTCCAAGGGTTAACTTGCCGCGGACTTCCAGGGCGATTGAAACAGCAAACCAGGGGAAGCCATGGGCAAAATTTGTCGTCCCGTCGAGCGGGTCAACAATCCAGCGATATTCGGAGTTCAGCTGGCCATAATCTTCTTCCTCAGCCAGAATATCGTGCTCAGGGAACCGTTTCCGGATCAGGTCGACAATCAACGCTTCGGCTTGACGGTCAGCTTCAGTCACCAGGTCATATTTACCCTTGAACTCGACACGGATACCACGCTCGAAGTTATCCATGAGGAGACTGCCGGCTTCACGGGCAGCTTTGATGATCAGGTCTTTCATGCCCGCCTTCCCACTATCGCATCTCAGTCATCGTTGACACTTTGGCCGCTGTGTCACCCGGTTTAAGCAATCCCGATTCTTCACACCACAGACGGGTAATGCCGATCACTGCAAGGGGGATGCAGAGCATCTGGAAGAACGGGATCATCAGCAATGCCATCACACCACATGAGAAACCGAGCATGAGGAATTTGCGGGCGAAGATGTAACTTTTCTGTTCACCGAAGAACTTGCGCTTGCGGACCATGACAAATCCCAGGTATTCAAAACTGAGAAAGAAGAGCGTCAGGCTGACCGCCAGAACCGTATAGAGCCCGCTGCCGACTCCCGGTAACAGGTTGAGCGGCAGAATCAGCACCATTGCCACAACGAAAACCGACATCTTCTTCGCTTCCATCATCACGGTCTGCCAAGCATCGCTCAGGAATCGGCCGATTGTAAACACCTCGTCGTTGGTCTGACCGCTCAACACCTGTTCGGTCCTTTCAGAGAGCAGATCGTTGAAAGGAGAAGCAATCAGATTGCCAACCACGGTAAAGGTGAAGAAAACCAGCACGGCCGTCACCAAGACAGCCAGTGTCCAGATCATCCAGTAAAGAGCAGCCCAGTACCAGGTATCACCCTGTGGAAGTTGTTCTACAACGGTGGTACCGAAAAAATCGAGGCCCAGGTAGACAGCGCTGCTGAATACCGCGACGTTGATCAAAAAAGGGATCATGATGTATGGCAGCAAACGGGGGTTACTACGCAATGTCCGGATACTGCGGAACGGAGCAAAGAAGCCACGGGAGAAGTTGGCGACGAAATTTCTTTGGACCTGGACGGTCATTATTTCACCTCGTTTAAATTATTACTTCAAGCTACCATAACTTTCCTCTGTGCGCCAATCGCTTGGGATGTTGAGCTTGATGGTCACAGGACCGTTTGCCATCAGTCCATACCTGCCTAAAATACAGGCGGCCTCTGCCCGAGAAATAGGCACATTTTACCGAGCCGCTCACGTCTTTAGAGATAAACTACTGTAATTAAAGAAGATATTTACGGCACAAGTATTGAAACTAGCGATGGTGGACTTGGGCAACGGCGCCCGAGCGCGACAAAAGACGAGGAGGTCTTCATTCATGGATTCTGCAGTTCAGTCTCTGGCCAATTCCGGTGATGTCCTGTTTCTCATGCTCGGTGCTGTCATGGTCTTCGCCATGCACGCCGGCTTTGCCTTTCTGGAAGTCGGCACCGTTCGCAAGAAAAATCAAACCAACGCTTTGGTGAAAATTTTGACTGACTGGTCCATATCGACCGTCGTCTACTTCCTGGTCGGTTATCCGATCGCATACGGTGTACATTTTTTCATGTCGGCTGAAGGACTGCTTGGTGCTAACCAGGGTTATGAGCTGGTGCGCTTCTTCTTTCTCCTCTGCTTCGCCGCATGTATTCCGGCAATCATTTCCGGCGGCATTGCCGAACGGAGCCGTTTCTGGCCGCAGGTCCTTGCCGGGGCTATCTTTGCAGGCCTGACCTACCCTTTCTTCGAATCATTGATCTGGGGGCAAAACAGCTCGGGTCTTCAGGATTGGTTTGCCGACACGTTTGGTGCGCCGTTTCATGATTTCGCCGGCAGTGTCGTTGTCCATTCCATGGGCGGCTGGCTCGCACTGCCTGCAATCATCTTGTTAGGCCCCCGGATGGGGCGCTGGGTGCGCGGCAAGAGTCACGCAATCCCGATCAGCAACATCCCTTTTCTGGCCCTCGGCAGCTGGATTCTTGCCATTGGCTGGTTCGGCTTCAACGTCATGAGCGCCCAGAACCTGAACGGCATCTCCGGCCTCGTTGCGGCAAATTCACTGCTCGCCATGGTTGGCGGCGTCATCTTTGCCGTCATCGCGACTAAATGTGACCCCGGCTTTGCTCACAACGGTGCCCTTGCCGGGCTGATTGCGATCTGCGCCGGCTCCGACCTTGTCCACCCTTTCGCAGCGTTTCTCATCGGTGGATTGGGCGCCCTGATCTTCGTTTACGGGTTCCAATGGGAGCAGGAAAAACTCAAGATTGACGACGTTCTCGGTGTCTGGCCATTGCACGGCATCATCGGTACCTGGGGTGGCATCTCGGCCGGGATTTTTGGTTACACCGGCCTCGGCGGGCTGGGCGGCGTCAGTTTCATGTCACAGCTGGCCGGCAGCCTGTTTGCAATTGTCTACGCCCTCGCTACTGGCTTTTTAGTCTATGCAATCATTGTCAAAGTCATCGGCTTCCGGCTCGGTGATAATGAAGAATTCCGCGGTTCCGACCTGACGATCCACAAGATCGGCTCCTACCCGGAAGATTCTGTCAGTTAAATCTGTATAAACCATCTCGAACGACAACGGCCGCTGAAGAACTCAGCGGCCGTTTTAATCCCTGAAAATGTCATTTCCTTCATGCACTGCAAACCTGATTGCGCCCACCCTTCTTCGCCTTGTAGAGGGCCTGGTCGGCAGCCTTGATCAACTGTTCCGGGGTTGTGTTCTTGTCGTCGCGACTGGCGACACCGATACTGACCGTGACCTTGAGTTGTGTTTTGCCGCGACTCTTGGTCGGCACGTCCGGTTTCTGTTTCGGCCGCTTCTTGCCACGCACAACAAATTGCGAACCGGCAATCGTTTCTCGCAGCATCTCGAGATGCGGAAGAGCTCGCTCAAGTTCCTTGCTGGGAAAGATGATAGCAAACTCTTCACCGCCGTAACGGTAGGTACGGCCACCGCCGGTCACTCTTCGCAGGCAGGTCGCAACCATACGCAAGACCTGGTCACCGACATCATGGCCATGGATATCGTTGACCTTTTTAAAATGGTCGACGTCGACCATGGCAAAGGTATAACGCCGACCAACCTTGAGCAGGAATTCCTTCATGGCACGACGTGCCGGTAATCCGGTCAGTTCATCATTGAATGCCATCTTGAAACTGCTTTCGATGATGGCAATCAGCAGCATGAAGGCGGCGATGCCGCCCCAGAAGGCGAATGTCTCCGGCCACCATAGGCCTGTAACGATAGCCGGCAAAACCCAGCAAAAACTGCCTTCCAGAGTTTCCGGCTTTATGCAGAACCGGGCGAGAAGCATAAGCTGGCAGAGAATTATGACCAGTATGGCGGCTTGTGAGAAAGGCAGTTGATCGAGCCACGGGCTGATCAATAATGGCTGGTCCAGCAGAGCAATGACATCGCCGGCACGAGATATGTAAAGCCAGTGCAAAACGCCAAACTGGAGCAACAGGATAATCAGACGAAGCAAACCATGCAATGTGACCAACCCGCGCTCGCTCCAACAGCTGAACAACACCAGGTTGAGTGGAACGATCAGCGGTGCAATCGAAATGAGGTATTCGTGACCGAAAGGTGTTTTCAGGGCCAGACCTCGCTCGACCAGGATCAACAGCATAATGACCCAGAGCACACGGGTCCGGTTGAATCGCCAACCGAGCAACAGGCCGACAGCAAACGTCAGGTAGGGAAATAGTGTCAACACCCCCTGCCAGACCGAAGCAACCGGCATGCGAAAACTCAAGGAGAGCGCAGCGAGGAAGATGATGCCCGGGATAAAAAACAGTAGAATTGATCTCAAGAGGTGCATAAATGAATTCTGGGACTCCGTGGCTCTTCGCCAAGCGGTAATGTATCACAACCAACGCGGCGTCTCCAGAGGAAGCGTTTCCTGGCACTCCGCTGTCTGCCTGCCGGCAGCTCAAAATGGTCTTTTGAATGGTTGACAACCGGCACCGAACCGCGGTAGAAGCCATGCGAAGGAAGCAATGCCGTTAATGTGGAGAAAGCGCATGATTAATTCATCAAGCAATCTGATTCTGGACTTTACCGGTGACTCTCACGATATCGAGTGGGAAGCAATCGATGACCGCATCATGGGTGGTTGCTCACAGAGCCGTCCGGAATACCTGCGAGGCATTGGCTTGCGATTTTCCGGAACCGTTTCTTTGGACAACAATGGCGGTTTCGCCTCGATACGTTCGAGTCAAGGCTGTTTCGATCTCAGCAACAGTTCGGGCTTGAAAATTCGCGTGTGCGGAGATGGCAAAACCTACAAGCTCAGTCTGCGGACCGACCTTTATTACGATGGCATCAGCTATCAGGCGTCCTTCGCCACGGACGCCGGTAGATGGCAGGAGATCACTTTACCGTTCGATCAGTTCACCCCCACCCACCACGGTGTCACACTGACAACGCTCGCGGCCATGGATACGGCACACGTGAAAAGTTTCGGCCTTTTTATTGCTGATAACCAGGCAGGACCTTTCAAACTGGACATCTCCCGGCTCATCGCCTGCTAGGCATTGCGCATTCTGCCAAAAGGATAGAGACGAGAAGGCCGGCAAAATACCGGCCTTTTTCTGTTCATGTCGGCAGCGACAGAATGGGTTCAAGTCCGGCAACAGTTCATGTGGCCTAATTTGCTGATCGGCTTATTTCTTCTCGCCTCTCAAGGTTCTGTCACTGTACCCCCATCCCTTGCAGGACGGGACATCAATCAGAATGAACTCGGCGCCGGCGCCGGCTGCCAGACACAGAGGCTTTTCCGTATCGACGCGGGCCTGGTCGGCCTGGTAAAGAGTCAGGCCATCCACCGTCAATTCACCTCCGATAAGATAGAGGAAGACTCTTCGCCCGGCCGTATTGTCGAAATTCAGACGGTTGCCGCCATCCAGTTGACCACGATAAATAGTTGCATCGGTATGGAAACTCACTACATTCTCCAGCCCCTGCCCCGACGCAATCGGCAAAAGGCGGTTTTGCCACTGATCCGGGGTAAAATTGCGCTGGTCGTAAGTGGGCTCGAGCCTCGGCAGATCGGGTAAGATCCAGATCTGGTAGAAGTGCACCGGTTGTTTTGCTAGGTTGAACTCGGAGTGAGTCAAACCGGTCCCGGCGGACATCCTCTG
>JBFLJZ010000236.1:0-3595 GCA_040882925.1 Desulfuromonadales bacterium | reverse complement strand
TGCCTCGCGGCGGGACGATCCTCGGCACCAGCAACCGCGGCAATCCGCTCGCTTATCCTGTCAAAGAGAACGGTCAGACGCGTCTGGTCGATGTCTCGCGGCAAGTCATCGACAATTTTCACAGGCTTGGGGCCGACGCGCTGATCGCGGTCGGCGGTGACGGCACCCTGAAGATTGCCCGTGCCCTGCAGGAGTTGGGTATGCCGATGGTCGGAGTACCGAAAACCATCGACAATGACCTGCGTGGTACGGATGTGACCTTCGGCTACAACACGGCAGTGGGGATTGTCACCGAGGCCCTGGACCGGCTGCACACGACGGCGGAAAGCCATCACCGGCTCATGGTTGTCGAAGTCATGGGGCGCGATGCCGGTTGGATTGCCCTCGAGTCCGGCATGGCCGGATCTGCAGATGTCATCCTGATACCGGAAATACCGTTTGACCTGGCAACCGTCTGCGATGCGATCAGTCTGCGCAAAACACGGGGCAGCAAGTTTTCGATCGTTGTCGTTGCCGAAGGCGCTTTCCCGTCTGACGGCGAGAAAGTCGTGCTGCAGGCCTCGGAAGAGAACAGCGGGGTTGAACGCCTCGGCGGGGTCGGCGCCTTTGTTGCCGATGAAATTGCGCGACAGATGCAGGTCGAGACGCGGGTCGTTGTGCTTGGTCACGTTCAGCGCGGCGGTACGCCATCGCCGTTTGACAGGATTCTTGGCTCCCGCTTCGGCATCAAGGCGGTCGAATTGATTGAACAGGGGAAATTCGGACGCATGGTCTCCCTGCAGGGTCGTGACGTCTGCGATGTGGATATCATCGATGCGGTTGATTCGCTGAATCGTATCGAACCCGATGGCAGCCTGGTCAGGTCGGCCGAGGCGCTGGGCATCTCAGTGGGACGGAAAAGGGTGAATTGAGGGCACTCTTTAGTCAGAGGCGACCCTTGCCGAGCCGCAAGCCTGAACCGGACAGGTCAGGTCCCCGGCGGGGTAGTTATTGAAGGGCATTCAGAGCGGGCCTTCTGTTTCACGCTCTCTTTCCGCATCATCTTCTTGCCACCATTTCTTATGCTGATCCTCTGCATGACGCACTTTCTGTGTCGGGCAGAGGTCTCTTCCGGGGCATTCATGTTCTCGACACGGCTCGACGTGTATCGTCACATCGGTACCGACGATCTGGTCGCTGATTTTTTTCTCGATGTAGTCGGTAATGTCGTGTGCTTCCTCGACCGAAAGATGTTTACAGACGGTCAGGTGGAAATCGATCAGCTTCTGTGACCCGGCCCGGCGGGTGCGCAGATTGTGGTAGCCGAACAGCTCATGTTTATGGTCTTTAATCAACCCCTCGATCTGCTTGCGCACGGTTTCGGGCAGCTGCTCATCGAGGACGTCGCGCAGGCCATGACGCATCAGACGCAGTGACTCGAAGAGGATGTAGCAGGCAACCAGGATCGACATGACCGGGTCCAGCCACGGCAGGTTGAAGCGGGCGATCAGGACCAGGCCGGCAAGCAGGGCCAGGTTGGTGTAGACATCCATCGAAAAATGCAGCGCGTCAGCTTCCAGTGCCGAGGAATCGGTTGCTTTGGCGACTTTACGCAGGTGACGGCTGATCAGGAATGAGGCCAGCATACTGATCGACATGACCGCAATGCCGATACCGGTCTGCCTGATCGGGCTGGCGACGATCAAGCGCTGTATCGCCTCATAGATGATCCAGGCACCGGACAGCGCAATGACAACCGATTGGAACAGGGTTGCGAGGGTCTCGAACTTGCCGTGTCCGTAGGGGTGTTGTTCGTCTGCCGGTTGTTCTGCATGGCCGATAGCGACGAGGTTGATACCGGACATGAGGATGTCCAGCAGCGAGTCTACAGCTGAAGTCAGCACGGCCAGGCTGCCGGTAAAAAGACCGGTCAGCAGTTTCAGAATTGCCAGGCAGAGCGCGGTAAACACGGAGAGCCGGGCTGCTGCCATCTTGGGCGATCGGGTCGTCTGCGTCATGATATGTCCGGCACCGGTTCTAGCTGGCAGGCCTGTCGCCAGGCATCAAAGCCGTTGCCTTCGATGGCCCAGAACTCATCGATCCTGTGCTGGTAGTAATCCTTTTCATCGCATTGCCGGGCAATCTCAAGCGATACCTGTCGTTCGACCAGGCTTTGCTCTGCGAGGAAGCCGTAGAACAGCGTCGTGCCCTCCAGGATCCTCGTCAACTCGGCAAGATTCGGCTCCGGGGTGCGGATGATGTACCAGTGCCCTGCAAACTGCCGCACGCGCTCTGCTGAGGTGAAGAAAAGGTTGTCGCGCCGGTCAGCGATGATGAATTCACGCAGGAAGTAATCCGCACCGTGGCAGATTCCCCCTGCCTGTTCCGGCGACAATCCCTTGTGGCAGGTTAAATATTGATGGAAGTGGCGCAACAGGTCGACACACCGCCTGTCGACCCGGATCTCATCGTCGAGCGAGACAATATTGAAATCGTTTTTGTTCAACCCCTGCAGGAGTGGTTTCAGGTCGTTGTCAGGCCGCATGAGAGTGGTAGCCTCCTTCATCTAAAGTATTCCTAACCATAAAGCACTTTAAATGGCTTGGCAACCACCAGATTCTGCCAGAAAAGACGCTTTGCTATTTACAGTCAACAGGCTGTTTTGTTAACATAATAACGTCTCGACGTGTAGCGTTGATATTACCATGACGACCCTGTAACGGGTTGTTTTTTTTAGATTATTGTAGAGCTGATGCACTGATGGCAAAAACCACACCCATGATGCAGCAGTACCTGGAGATCAAGTCCGAATATCCGGATGCGATCCTCTTCTTTCGCCTCGGTGATTTCTATGAAATGTTCATGGAGGACGCTGTGGTTGCGGCGCGCGTGCTGGATATAACCCTGACATCGCGAAACAAGGGCGCAACAGAAGAAATTCCGCTCTGCGGAGTGCCTTTCCATAGCTGTCAACCTTATGTCGCCAAACTGGTTCAGAGCGGTCACAAGGTCGCCATATGCGAACAGGTCGAAGACCCGAAAGAAGCCAAAGGGATCGTCAAACGGGCAGTCGTCAGGGTCGTAACCCCTGGCCTGGTCGTCGACACCGATACTCTCGACCCGCGGCGCAACAATTATCTCATGGCGTTGTGCCCAGGTGAACATGGCGGTTACGGAGTCTCCTGCGTGGACATCACGACCGGTGAATTTCGTGTCACCGAATTGCCCGATCTCGAAAGTACGGCAGGGGAAATCGTTTCCCGCGATCCTGCAGAGGTCTTGTTGGTCGAAGGCGGGTCCGGTGACGGTCTGACAGAGATGCTGCGGGATTCCATGCAGGGGCGCAACGTCAATCGACTGCCCGAGTGGGCTGCGGCTGAAGACCGCGCGCGGCAGATGCTGCTCGAGGCCTTCCCGGACAGTTCTATGGAAAGCTTTGGCTGCCACGAGATGCCGGCAGCTGTTCGCTCTGCCGGCATGATACTGCATTACCTGGAAGAAACACAAAAAAGTACCGTGTCCCATCTCCAGCCCCTGCAAACCTACCATGTCCGCGACCACATGGTGCTGGATGATTTCACCCGCCGCAACCTGGAGTTGACGGAAACCCTGCATG
>JBFLJZ010000235.1:0-4001 GCA_040882925.1 Desulfuromonadales bacterium | reverse complement strand
GGGCTCTTCTTCATGTAGAGATATCAGGCTCAATCGAGGGTTATATGCCAAAACAGAAAGAAAAACAGAAAAAATCATTGCTTACCATCCTGACCCGAACCCTGTTGGCCCTGGGTCTGCTTGGCCTGCTGCTCGCCATTTTGATACCGGTAGGCGCATACCTCTACATCTCCAAGTCTTTGCCCAAGGTCGATACCCTTGCAGACTATCGCCCGCCAATTATCACCCGCGTGCTCAGCGACGATGGCTCGGTTATTGCCGAACTGTTCGAGGAGCGCAGAATCATCGCGCCAGTGTCAAAGATGCCGAAACAACTCGTTCAGGCCTTTGTTGCGGCAGAAGATGCAAACTTCTTCAAACACCAGGGCATCGACATCGTTTCGATTATCCGAGCAGCGATCAAGAATATTAAAGCGGGCGGCATTGTTCAGGGCGGCAGCACGATCACCCAGCAGGTCGCGAAAAGTCTTTTACTGACCCCGGAGCGCAAGTTCAAGCGCAAGTTTAAAGAGGCTATTCTTGCTTATCGCATGGAAAAACGTCTCTCCAAAGAAGAAATTCTCTACCTCTACCTCAACCAGATCTTTCTCGGTCATGGTGCCCACGGCGTGCAGGCTGCGGCCGAGAACTATTTCGACAAAGATGTCGAGAACCTGACTCTCGCCGAGTGCAGTATCCTCGCAGGCTTACCGAAAGCTCCTAGTCGCTATTCCCCTTACCGTCATTATGAGCGCGCCAAGGATCGGCAAGTTTACGTTCTAGGCCGCATGGTCAGCGAGGGCTTCATCACCCAGGAAGAAGCAGACCAGGCTGCGGCGCAAGAGCTCGTCATTCGCCCGCGCATCAATCAACACCTGACTAACGCGGCTTATTTCACCGAACAGGTTCGGCGCTACCTTGAAGACACCTACGGTGAAGAACAACTCTACCGTGGCGGCCTCGAAGTACAGACCAGCATGAACCTGCAGATGCAGCTTGCCGCCCAGGCGGCGGTGCAAGCCAACCTGCGTGATCATGACAAACGCCGGGGCTACCGCGGCCCACTTGCTGTTTTGACTCCTGAAGAAGAAGAGCTTTTCCTGAGTGAACAGGTTGCATCCTTTGCTGAAAAGACACCCCAGGTTGATGATTTCATCGAGGCCGTCGTCAGTGGTTCTGACAAAAAGAGTTTGCACCTTCGCTTTGCTGACCGGGAAGGGCGCATCTTGCTCAAGGAAAGCGAATGGGCCGGCCCGATCCAGCAGGTCAAACGCACCGAAACAGCAAGCGGCAACGCCAATGAGCAAGCAACACGCCTGCCGCTTGGTTCCAGGATCCAGGTGCGTATCCTCAATATCCCGGCAGAAGACCCCTGGCTGCTAAGCCTTGAGCAAGAGCCGCAAGCCCAGGGCGCTCTGCTGGCCATGGATCCTCACACAGGACAGATCAAGGTCATGGTCGGTGGTTACGACTTCCGCACCAGTCAGTTCAACCGGGTTCTCCAGGCCCGACGCCTGCCCGGCTCAGCGATGAAGCCCCTGATCTACGCATCAGCACTTGACAAAGGCTATACGCCGGCCACCGTGATTCTCGATACTCCCTTGATCTACAAAGAACGCCTTGAGAGTGGTGAAATCAAGGAATGGAAGCCGAAGAATTACTCGAAGCGCTTCTACGGGCCGGTTCCTCTGCGAACCGCTTTGGCCAAGTCTTACAACGTCATCACAATTAAAATCCTTGAGGATATCGGCGTCCGCTACGCGGCCAACTACGCCCGCAAACTCGGCATTGAATCGGATCTTGCCGAAGACTTGACCCTTGGTCTTGGCTCTTCGGCGTTAACCCCGATGGAACTGGCACGCAGCTACTCGGTGCTCGCCAACGGCGGTGTGCGCGTAGCGCCGACCTACATCAACAAGGTTCTCGATCGTGATGGCAAGGTGATTGAATCGAACGACCCGGCAGACTTCCCGGCAGGACCGGTGAGTGGTCAGAAGCTGATCGGCCAATCCCGCAACCGCGTTATCAGCCCCGAAACAGCCTACCTGACCACCAACCTCCTTGAGAGTGTCGTGCAAAATGGCACTGGTTGGCGTGCCAGAAGCTTGAAACGCCCCACCGCCGGCAAAACCGGCACCACGAACGATCTCAAGGATGCCTGGTTCATCGGCTACGTCAATCAGCTGCTTGCCGTCTCCTGGGTCGGTTACGACTTGGAACGTCCGCTCGGCAAGCAAGAAACCGGCTCAAAAGCAGCGGCTCCCGCCTGGGTCGCATTCATGCTCGAGGCAACCAAGGATATGACGGTTGAACATTTTCCTGTCCCGGACAGCATCCTATTTCGGCCCATTGATCCACTCACTGGTCTACTTGCGCCCGAAGACAGCCAGGACATCTTAATTGAGGCTTTTGCGCCCAATACCGCTCCGGTTCGTTATGCGCTCGATGAGAAGACACCTGAGGCAAAGGACTTTTTCCGACTGGATATGGATGAGCTTTAAATTTTCATCATGGTTTTATGTAAAAAGGGACACGACTAATGCCGTGTCCCTTTTTTGATTGTTTTATCTTACCCCTACTTCTGCCGCCCAACCCCAACCTGCGGACATCGATCCACAACCGGGCAATTCGAACACCAGGCAGTCTGCGCCTGACAACATTGCCGACCGTGAAAGATCAGGACATGTGCGGCCTGCGTCCAACGCTCTTTCGGCAGCAACTTGCAGAGCTGCTTTTCAATGCCTTCTGCGGTGCGCACCGTAACCCATCCCAGGCGCCCGGCGATTCGACCGACGTGGGTATCCACCACCATCCCAGGCGTAGCAAAGGCATTGCCCAAAACCACGTTGGCGGTTTTACGACCAACCCCGGGCAAGGCAACCAGTGCGGACATCTCTTGCGGAACCATCCCCTGATGTTCTTCAACCAGCGCCCTCGAACATCCGATCAGACTCTTTGCCTTGTTGCGAAAGAACCCGGTCGAGCGGATTAACTCCTCAACGTCACCAAGCTCTGCCTGCGCCAGACTCCAAGGATCTGGAAAGCGATTGAAAAGAACCGGTGTCACCATGTTAACCCTCACATCTGTACACTGCGCCGAGAGAATTGTCGCTATCAGAAGTTGCCATGGGTTGTCATGCAAGAGGGCACAATGAGCGTCCGGATAGCTTGCTTCCAGACGATCCAGGGTGTGCAATGCATGAACTTTGCTTATGCGGCGGGTTTTCATTTTTTTAATGATTTTTACCCGGTTCAATGGGAGTTATCAACCTTATCCACAGAGTTTTCCACGGCGTGAGCTTGTCACGACTCTTTTAACCTGGAGCAGCCTCCATGCGACCACCGGTCAACTGTCTGAGACGCACGGAGCGGCGGGTGTCGGTAATCTGTACCGTCATCGTCAAAGGTAAATGGCCTGAAGCCTGGCGGGCGATGTAGCTACGATTGATGGAAGCGTCAAGGATTCGTACGCCACCACGCAGATAAGCACGGTCCCGGCCAAAAACCGGGCAACGGGAAGGGTAGGTGCCCCGCCACAGGGGGCGGCGGGCCCGGCGCAGTACAGAGGCCAATTCCAGGTTTCCTGCACCCCAAAGAAAATCGGCAAAGTCACCAACAATTAATGCCGGGCACGCCATAGATGGGTTGCCGAGCAGTTCTGAACCGAGTAAACGTGTGACCTGATGACTGCGAAAACGCGGGAAACTGTCCAGGCTGACATTCAACAGGTGCAGGCGCTTGCCAGCCAACTCGACATCAGCCCGCAGGCACTGCCCACCATAACCAAGATCGAATCGCTGCACGCCTTTGAGTGGAAAAAAGGAAAGATAAGCCAGGGGTCCTCCGGTCACATCCCGGAAGGCCTCAAGACCGAGGCGCTCCGACAGGTAGGGGAGGATATCGGCATGGTGCACCGCGCCGAGCTCCTGCAGGATGACAATATCAGGAGCAGCGTCGGCGATAACATTCAGAATCCGGTCAGGATTGACCTGACCATCGCCGCCTCGGCAGCCCTGAATGTT
>JBFLJZ010000234.1:0-2685 GCA_040882925.1 Desulfuromonadales bacterium | reverse complement strand
TGACCAGTCGCAAGACCCGGGTCTTTGCCAGCAACCAGCAGATTGTTCGTATCGACCAGGAAAGTTGTAGTGATATCTCGGTCGAGAGTGAAGAGCGGATTCTCGATTACGTGAAAACAGTCGTCGCTGATCTCGATATCATATACCTCTCCGATTACCTCAAGGGCCTGCTGACTGATCGGCTTTTAGCCGACATCATTGCCATCGGCCAGACTTCGGGAGTACCGGTGGTGGTTGATCCCAAGGGCGATGACTACCGGAAATATCGTGGGGCAACCTTGTTGACGCCGAATCGCAAAGAGGCACAACAGGCGACCGGCATTGTGATCAATGACGACTCTTCGCTGATCGTGGCTGGACGGCAGTTGCTCTCTGATCTTGACTTGGAGGCAGTGGTTCTGACTCGCAGCGAAGAAGGGATGACGGTTTTCTCCGCCGCCGGTGAGACCAGCCTGCCGACGGTGGCCCGCGAGGTCTACGATGTGTCGGGTGCAGGGGATACGGTCCTGTCGCTGTTTGGCCTGGGTATGGCGCAAAAGCTGTCGCTCGAATGTTCCGCAGCACTGGCCAATCTTGGCGCGGGGATTGTCGTCGGCAAGGTTGGCACGTCGACCGTGAGCGGCCAGGAACTGTTGGCCGCCTTGGGTGCACAAAACCATGACTCAGACCTGAAGATCAAGACGCCGGCCTTGTTGAAGAGCATTCTCGCCGGGGTGAAACAGCAGGGGAAAAAGGTCGTATTTACAAACGGTTGTTTTGATCTTCTTCATGTAGGACATGTCAAATATCTGCAGGCTGCCAGGCAGCTCGGCGATCTGCTGGTCCTCGGACTCAATTCGGACGATTCGATTCGCCGCCTGAAAGGGACAGGACGGCCGCTGATCGGTCAGGACGAGCGGGCGCACATCATGGCTGCGCTCAATTGCATTGACTTCGTGGTTATTTTCGATGAGGATACCCCGCTTGAATTGATCTCTCTCCTGCGTCCGGATGTCCTGGTCAAAGGCGGCGATTATACGGTCGACGGCGTAGTCGGCCGCGACGTTGTAGAAAGCTACGGCGGGCGGGTCGAGCTGATTAATTTCGTTGATGGAAAATCAACGACCAACATCATCAACAAGATCCTTGAATCTTATCGGGACTAGTTATATGCCTGGTGCAGAGAAGAAGCCCGCTGTTTTTCTGGATCGTGATGGAACAATTAACGTAGACAAGCATTATCTGCACAAAGGCGAGGATTTTGAATTTATCCTCGGCGTTCCACAGGCGATAAAAAAGCTCAAAAAAGCCGGTTATCTTGTCATTGTCGTGACGAACCAATCCGGTGTTGCCAGGGGGTATTTCAGCCTCGACGATGTGACTCGTTTGCATGAACATATGCAGAAGCAGCTGGCTGCCGCAGGGACAGGGATCGATGCTTTTTATGTGTGTCCTCATCACCCGGCAAAGGGGCAGGGGGAGTACCTTAAAAAATGCGACTGTCGAAAGGGTCGGCCCGGCTTGTTGCTTCAGGCCAGTGCCGACCTGGGCATCGACCTGCAGAAGTCTTACATGATCGGTGACAAGCTTGCTGATATTGAAGCAGGCGAGAATGCCGGCTGCCAGCCGATATTGGTGTTGACCGGATACGGTCAGGAGACACGTCATCAGGTGAATGTAACCCGTACCATTGTCTGCGAGAATCTTGGCGCTGCGGTTGACACGATCCTTGAGAATAAAAAATTCAAATAGTACGGAGGCTGAGATTGAAAAAAATTCTTGTCACAGGTGGGTGTGGATTCATCGGGGCTAATTTCGTAAAGGTTGTCAGAGGAGCTCTCCCCGATGTTCGCATTATCAATCTTGATAAATTGACCTACGCCGGTAATCTGGAGAACCTGTCAGAGATCCCAGAGAATAAGCATTACAGGTTTGTGCTTGGGGATATCTGTGACACTGAATTGTTAAATCAGCTGTTCAGCGAAGAAAAATTCGATACTGTTGTTCACTTTGCCGCGGAATCCCACGTCGATCGCAGCATCGAAGGCCCGGCCGACTTCATCCAAACCAATATCCTCGGCACCTTCACCCTGCTCGAAGCCGCCCGTAAAGCTTGGTTGTCCAGTCCCCATCCCCCATCCCCCAGTCCCCGGTTCTTAAATGTGAGCACCGACGAAGTCTACGGCTCCCTGGGCAAAACGGGGCTTTTCAAAGAAACAACGCCGTACGATCCCCGTTCACCGTATTCGGCAAGCAAGGCGTCGTCTGACCACCTGGTCAGCGCCTATCAACACACCTACGGCCTGCCGACACTGATGACCAACTGCTCGAACAATTACGGCCCTTACCAGTTCCCGGAAAAACTGATTCCGCTGATCATCAACAATGCCCTGACCGGCAAGGATTTGCCGGTCTATGGTGACGGCAAGAACGTGCGCGACTGGCTGTATGTGGTCGATCACTGCACGGCGATCCTCGAAGTTCTCAAAACGGGCAGGGTTGGCGAGACCTATAATATCGGCGGCAACAGCGAGAAACAGAATATCGAGGTCGTGCAGACGATCTGTGACATCCTCGATGAAAAGGCTGCCCCCCTTGCAACCGGCCGGGACCGCCGCTCGCTGATCAAGTTTGTCAAGGACCGCGCCGGACATGACCGTCGCTATGCGATTGATGCCAGCAAAATCAGGGATGAGCTTGGCTGGG
>JBFLJZ010000006.1:0-2940 GCA_040882925.1 Desulfuromonadales bacterium | reverse complement strand
GGTAGCTTCTAGCTACGGAGACAAGAAGTACGGATTAATGGTGCAGCGCAGCGAAAAGCAAACGATGCAGCACTTCGGAAAGCTCGGTGTTGTCCTCCCCCTTACCGAACATCTCTGTCAGGTCTGAGAAGACACCACAATAGTGATTCACCAGGCGAGGCTTGTCAGTGGCCAGGTTAAACACCAGAGGATCCTGACCACTCAGACTCAGAGTCGCAATTTCTTTGGCGTGATCCAGATTGACAAGACCATTTTCGTAACGCAGGCGCGTGGTTTTATAGTTCTTGCCAAGAGTCCAGTTGGTATCGACCATGCCATAAGCCATATTATTCTGCTCAACAAAACTATAAACAGCCAGCCCCTGAACTTGGGAGCATGCCAACGAAGGGATAACTGTCATTCGACCATCCACCAATTCCATAGAATTCGGATCGATCAATCGGGACAGTGCACTCAAGCCACTGATGCCGCTATCCGACCAGGCACCGGCCTTACCAACCGCGCCCAGGGTTAGCTTACCATCAATGTAGTAAGGGTCGGCGAAACAAGTATCAAAGCCAAGCAGAGCACCGAGATCAAAATTTTGGGCGTCACGTTGTTCGCGCCACCAATCAACTTCCCGGCCATAGGCAGGATGAAACGCAGTGTAGAGTGGCAGCTTACGCGTGCGTGCTGCTGTTAACAGAGCATCCATCTCGGACTGGCTGGTACAGATAGGCTTCTCCACAATCGCAATACGGTCAGATTCGATAACTTGCATGGCGACTTCGAAATGGCTGGGGGTCGGAGTCGAAACGAGGAATGCATCAGCCTTCGATTTGTTGAGCATCTTTTCCAGATTGTCATGGAAATTAACACTCCCCGGCAATTCCTCGGCTTTATTCGCATCCAGGTCATGTGCATCAACCATCTTGATTCCCGGCGTATGGGTAATGGCCTGCATCTGGTAGTTGGCAATCTTACCGATTCCGATCAGCGCTATTTGCATAAGTTCATGCTCCTGTCTATGTCATTCAATAACAATTCCGAATCAGTTTTATAGCATTTCCGGGCAATAAATTCGAGCCCCTGTTTTGCTCACAGCTCGCTTTAAGGGCTCATCCACTTCAGCCAAGCAGAGAATCCAGTGCATCAAATTCAAAACGCTTGTCGGCAAGTTCCATAATCAGGTTAATTTTCTGAGTGTCCATGGCATTAAGTTTGGAAACATCATCAGTGATGGTGTTGAAGACATCTGCCGTTGTGCGGGTCGTCCTCATATAGGGGATACCACTATTATCAAGAATTTTCTGTGTGATCGCACTGATTTTGGCAACACCGGGGATAACCAGCCCGGCAAGCAGGTACCGATATTCGGGCAGGTTGTACATATTGGCCAGGGTCACCAATAATTCATCACGGCTGCTGGTCACTGTCACCAGAGAAGACTCCTTCAAAAGCTCCGTGACACGTTGTGTGGCAGCAGAACCGATCTGGACATGGTGGGCAATCTGTCCTGCAGCCTCCTGGTTACCATGCAATGGGACATCAAGGACCTGGCTGATACGACGCAGGGTCGGATTGGCGAGAATAGGCTGGTAGTTAAAACCACCGACAACCTTGAACGTTTCCTTCGCAAAAGCGAGTTCCAGGTAGCGCAGAGTCTTTTCACGCTTCTCGGGAATAATTTTATTGACCAGAACCGCGCGAACATCAGCCTGCTCTTTCTCAAACAGAGCAAGGTTCATGTACGCTGAATCGACAACGTTGCCAACGCCCCCACCAGTCACCATAACGACCGGAGCGTCAGCAATCTTGGCAACACGTGCGTTCGAGAAGCCCAGAACCGAGCCGACTCCGGTATGTCCGGCACCCTCTATAATCAGAAAATCATTCTTGCGGTCCAGTTCGTCTATGGCGTCGAACATTTTCCGTTCCATCTCGGCGCCGGAGAGCTCACCCTCAAGTAATTTCTGGGTATCACCGGGGTGAAGGACCAGCGGTGACATCAAAGAAAGATCCTCCTCAAGACCAAAAACTTCAGCCATCAGGACGGCGTCTTTATCCGCAACCATCCCACTTCTGGCTATTGAGGGCTTGGGGCCAAAGGGTTTTATGAAACCGACCCTCTTATATTTTTTACGTGCCATATACATGAGGGAAAGGCTGGTCGTGGTTTTACCACTATTCTGCCCAGTTGCAGCAACGAAGACCTTGCGGGCCATATAAGCTCCTTAAAACCCGTCGTGCATGACGCGTGACGAGATAAAACTATGACGTTCGCGCTATGCGCCGACGGCGGTTAGTGTCGTGCCAATGATGAAACGACGTAAATACTACGCCGTAACTTTTTGTGCCAGAAAGGCTTGTCTTGAGTCTCATCGTTGTCACTACGTGGCTCAGGACATAACGAAGCAGGCGCGGAAAAGAACAAGTTGGAGGCGTCAGTTTGTCGTTGACGCGGCCCTAACCTCTTTCCTTAACCAGCTTGGACACAGCACGGAACTGCTCGTGCGTTGATTCCTGCAGCATCTGGAACATGACTGTTTCGGCCGTAGTTACAACGGCACCGGCCTGTACCGCGTTAGCCACTCCTGCGAGGTAATCCGTCTTGTTGCGTGAACAGATTGCATCACGAATCAGATGGACATAGTAACCACCTTCAAGCAGGCCCAGCACCGTCTGGTAAACACAAACATGGGCCTCCATTCCAGTTATGAGCACCTGGGTGCGACCGGTATTCTTCAAGGCCTCAAGAAAGGCTGCTTCACCACAACAGCCGAAGCTGACTTTTTCAATGACTGTCTCATTACAGGCAGCAGCCAATTCAGGGACAGTATGCCCAATCCCTTTTGGATACTGCTCGGTGGTGACAACCGGGAGACCAAGCAAACCGGCAACCTCAACCAGCATGGCAACAGTATTGCGCAAGCGCAGATAAATATCCTCAGGCATCGCCGG
>JBFLJZ010000233.1:0-6377 GCA_040882925.1 Desulfuromonadales bacterium | reverse complement strand
AGGACAAAGACTGCCGCCGCGAGCCCTTTCCAGGGCGATTGCCCGCCGGCGACACTGACCTCGCCCATGCCCTCCAGTTCTGCGACGGCCTGCCGGACATCCCTGGCAGAGACAGTGCCGCGGTCTTCGCCATAGGCGGTCAGCAGCGCCCGGTCACAGATCAGGTTGATCCGCCGCGGCACGCCACCGGAGTCTCTGTAGACTCCTCGCAGAGCGGCTGGCGAAAAGATATTGCTGTCTGCGCGGCCGGCAATTTTGAGCCGATTCAAAATATAAGAGGAGGTTTCGTCACAGTTCAACGGACGCAAATAATAGCGGACGGCAATTCTCTGGTTGAGTTGCCGCAGGCTGTGATCACTCAGGTGGTTGCGTAATTCTGGTTGCCCGACCAGGATAATCTGGATCAGTTTATCCTCTTCCGTTTCCAGGTTGGATAACAGCCTGATTTGTTCAAGGACCTCGCCGGAAAGGTTCTGGGCTTCATCGATGACGAGGATCGGGGTCCTGCCGGCCCGGTTCTCCGCCAGGAGGAACTCGTTGAGGGAATGGATCAAGTCGGGGTTGCTGAGCCCGTCATCGGCAACGCCGAATTCCCGATTGATGTTGCGCAGAAGCTCGAAAGCTGTCAGCTTGGGGTTGAAGATGAATGCTACCCGGTATTTATCCTCGTCAAGATGCGAGAGCAGCGTACGCAATATGGTCGTTTTGCCGGTACCGACTTCGCCGGTGACTTCGACAAAGCCGGTCCTGGTTTCAATGCCGTAGATAAGATGCGCGTAGACTTCGTTATGTGTTTTGCTGAGGAAAAGGAAGCGCGGATTTGGTGTCAGGGAAAACGGTTTTTCCTTGAAGGCAAAAAAAGATTCATACATAAGTCAGACTTTCCCCGGGCGCTGGCAAAAACGTTATTGGATGATTATTTACTTCCATAAATCAAACAATTATGCAAGTTTTTCGTGAAACACAGCGGCGTAAAAAATTGTCCGGAATGCGACGAAAACCGACTTTGTGTATGATATTATTCTAGAGCTTTCCTGCACGGGTCTCCAGGCACCTGGGACCGCTGGGAACTGATGCTCATTATGATTACCCATCGACAGCGAGGAAAAAATGAACAGCTGGAAACAATATACCGAACTATCACGGATCGCCTATTTTTCAATGGAGATCGGCCTGACGACGGAAATCCCCACCTACAGCGGTGGCCTGGGAATTCTCGCCGGCGACACGATTAAAAGCGCTGCGGACCTCAAGCTGCCCATGGTGGCGGTGACGCTGATCAGCCGCAAGGGCTATTTCCGGCAATCCTTCGACGCACAGGGCTGGCAGCAGGAGAGCTCCGTTGACTGGCGTCCCGAGGACCTGCTCGAGTTGTTGCCCGGCAAGGCGCTGGTCATCATAGAAGGCCGCGATGTGAAGGTTCAGGCCTGGCTTTATCGCGTCAAGAGCCCGACCGGTGGTGAGCTGCCGGTGCTTTTCCTCGACACCGACATTCCCGGCAACCTTGCCGAAGATCGCCAGATCACCGATCACCTTTATGGCGGCGACAAGAGTTATCGCCTGAAACAGGAGATCGTCCTTGGCATCGGCGGTGCGCGCCTGCTGCAGATTCTCGGCTTCCGGGTTCGCAAGTACCACCTGAACGAAGGCCATGCCAGCCTGCTGACCCTTGAGTTGCTGAACCATCACCGCTTGTCGGTCGAAGACACATGGGACGAGCGGGCCTCGTGGGATACGCGCCGCGTCCAGGACAAGTGCGTGTTTACCACACACACTCCGGTTGAAGCGGGCCATGACCGCTTTCCATACGAACTGGTTGAACGCATCATGGGCGAGGTGATTCCGAACGACCTCCTGCAAGAGCTTGGCGGCAAGGACGAACTCAACATGACCATGCTGGCCCTGAACCTGTCGCACTTCGTCAATGGCGTCGCCAAGAAACACGGCCAGGTGTCACAAGCCCTGTTTCCCGGATTCGAGATCCACGCCATCACCAACGGCATCCACCCGTTCACCTGGGGATCGCCTTACATGATGACCCTGTTTGACAAGTACCTGCCCGGCTGGGCCAACGAGCCGGAACTGCTGGTCAGGGTTGACATCATTCCGGACGAGGAGATTGAAGACGCCCATGCCGGGGCCAAGGCCTATCTCTTCCAGTACATCGAGGAGGTCACAGGCGTCAAATTCGACCCGGAGCTTTTGACCATCGGTTTTGCACGCAGGGCGACTGCCTACAAACGGGCAAACATGATCTTCAGCGATCCCGCGCTCCTGAAAAAAATCGGCGACGGCAAGCTGCAGCTGGTTTTTGCCGGCAAGGCCCATCCGCAGGACGAGTATGGCAAAAAAATGATCCAGGAGATCCGCAATCAAAGCGAATTTTTCGGTGACGACCTGAAAATTGTTTACCTGCCGAACTACAACATGGACGTCGCCAGTCGCCTGATCCCGGGCGTGGACATCTGGCTGAACAACCCGCTGCGACCACTGGAGGCCTCCGGCACCAGTGGCATGAAAGCGGCATTGAACGGCGTGCCTAATTTCAGCGTCCTGGACGGCTGGTGGATCGAAGGTCACATCGAAGGGGTCACCGGCTGGTCGATCGGACCGCCGCCCACGGAGATCAGCACCGATGTGAACCACTCGGATGAAGATGTGAAAGACTTGTACCGGAAGCTTGAAAAGACGATCATCCCGCTTTATTACAATGACCGTAAAGCCTGGACCAAGGTGATGAAAAATGCGATCGGCAAGAACGCATACTATTTCAATACGCACGTCATGATGCGAAGGTACGTCACCGAAGCCTATCTCAGATAAGGAGAAAAACAGTCACGTCACAAAAAACAATCAACAGTTTGTTTGTCCCGCCCCTGACACACAAGCCGTTAAGAGTGGAGCAAACAGGGTTGGTCAACTTCATCCTCGTTATAATAGCGAAGTTCTATGACATTATCCTCTGGGTCGCGAAAATATATCGACACCCCTGATCCGCGGGCACCCCAGCGCTTGGCAGGGCCATCATCAATCTGAACGCCATGCTGCTTTAACCTGTCATGGACAAGCTGCCAGGACCTTTTGTCCGTGGCTAGACAGAAGTGATTAAGGTTGGGCCGACAGACATCCTCCGGGCTGGTTTTTTCCCAGAGTTTCTTCGGGAAAAGGTCGATGATGGTGTCTTCTGACAACCTCACAGACGGGAATGGGACCTGACGATCTTTAAACTCCGCCAGACGTTCGCTCGGTAATTCGAGAATCTCCGTATAAAACTGCAGCATTTTATCAATATCAACGACGTTGATAACAATATGGTCCATTGTAAAAGTCATAACTCTCTCCTCAAAACTGTTCTATGCACCTTATTTCTCTGGGTTCCCGTGACACTCCAGGCCGGACTCAATGACGCGCCATATTTCTCGCGTCTGCATGAACTGTCAGTTTTTCTGCCGGAATATTGTCGCACAGCGGTCAACATCTCACCAGCTGATCAACGCCGAGGGTTGATTTTGTCCAGCTCGGCTTGCAACAACGGCAGGATTCTCCTGACGATTTCGCTAACCCCTGCAGCATTCGGATGGATGCCATCCGCCTGGTTTAAAGCCGGGTCGAGCGCGACACCCTCCAGGAAAAAAGGATAGAATGGCAGAGCGTATTTATCGGCCAGACGCGGATAGATCGCGTCGAACGCCGTGGTATAATCCTCGCCGAGGTTGCGCGGTGCCTGCATACCAGCCAGAATCACGCTGATGGCATGGTTTTCCAGCCGGGCAAGAATCGCATCCAGGTTGTTGTAAGTTTCTGTAGGCGGCAGCCCGCGCAGGGCATCATTTCCGCCAAGTTCCACTAAAACGATATGCGGCTGGTCAGAAAGGGCCCAGTCCAGACGGGACAACCCGCCGGCGGTGGTGTCACCAGAGACACCGGCATTGATAACGCGGACACCATAGCCGGCGTCATGAAGAGCTTCTTCCAGCTGGGCAGGGAAAGAGTCTGTCGGCTGCAGTCCATAGCCGGCGCTCAGGCTGTCGCCAAGCACCAGCAGACGCAGGGTCGATTCTGTTGTATTATTTGCATGTAACGACTGGACATGACCGATCGTCAGAACAAGCAAAAAGAGATAGAGCCTAACAAGGGGCATGATAAGACCTATGATAGAGATCAGGGACCTACATCTCAGTTTAGTCGGCGGCGCCGGCCCGGTCAAGATACTGCGCGGCGTCAACCTGTCTGTGCAGAGCGGCGAGACGATCAGTATCGTCGGTCCATCGGGGGCCGGAAAAACGACCTTGCTCATGGCGCTGTCCGGCCTGGAACGACCGTCGTCCGGTCAGGTGAAAATCGCCGATATGGACCTGACTGTGATCAGCGAAGACGACCTGGCACGTTTTCGGCGCCGGCATGTCGGTATCGTTTTCCAATCATTTCACCTGGTACCGACCATGACAGCGCTGGAGAATGTTTCACTGCCACTCGAATTTGCCGCGGCAGCACATCCTGCCGATCGGGCGAAGGCGGCATTGGAAAAGACCGGACTCGGCGATCGTCTGCATCATTTCCCGGGTGAATTGTCCGGTGGTGAGCAGCAACGAGTTGCCCTGGCGAGGGCCTTTGTCGCCAACCCGTCTTTGCTGCTGGCAGATGAACCGACCGGCAATCTTGACCGGGACACCGGGATCATGGTCATGGACCTGCTCTTCAGCCTGCAGCAGGAGCATGGCACGACACTGGTATTGGTCACCCATGACGAATCGCTCGCATCCCGCTGCCATCGTTCGATCCAGATGCTCGATGGCCAAATTAATCTCAGGCACGACCAATGAATGAAGTCCGCATCATACGACAGGCTTTACGTCTGGCCAGGCGTGAACTGCGTGGTGGTTTGCGTGGTTTCGGAGTATTCCTGACCTGCCTGTTTCTCGGCGTATTCTCTATCAGCGCTATCGGTTCCTTTACCGCGTCTGCAAAATCAGGGCTTCTGGCAGACGCCAGCGGTTTGCTTGGTGGCGACTTTGAAGTCCGTATTGCCCACCGTGAACTTCCTGAAGCCGCAACGGAATTCCTCAACACACGCGGCACCTTTTCTCATGTAATAACAATGCGCACCATGGTGGCAGATGGTGACGGCAACAAGCGGATACTGGCGGAATTGAAGGCCGTTGACCATGGCTACCCCCTCTACGGCAATGTTGAGGTGGAGCCGTCACAATCGATCGACCAGGCACTTTTCGCAAATGATGTCTATGGCGCCTTGGCTGAACGGGCCCTGCTTGCGAGGTTAGGCATCGATGTCGGGGACACGGTGAAAGTCGGCAACGCAGGGTTCAAGATCCGCGGAGTGTTGACGACGGAGCCTGACCGGACCATCCGGGCCTTCAATCTCGGCCCGCGCTTCATGACCAGCCTCGACGGACTTGCTGCTACGGGATTGATGCAACCAGGCAGCCTGATCTATCACGCATATCGGTTGCGACTGCCTGACCGGGAAAAAGTCGATCAATTGAAGAACGACTTGCAGGAACTTTTTCCCGAAGCCGGCTGGCGTCTGCGCACCTGGCGAGAAGCCGCTCCCCGGGTACGCTTTTTTCTCGATCGCATGAACCAGAACCTGACCCTGATCGGCCTGTGCGCCTTGCTGGTTGGTGGCCTTGGCGTCTCCGGAGCTGTTCGCAGTTACCTGACAGGCAAGATCTCTCACATCGCAACGATGAAATGCCTGGGGGCACCGGGTCATTTGATTTTTATCGCCTATCTGCTGCAGGTCCTGGCACTCGGTGCGATTGGCGCCGGCGCTGGCGTTGTCTGCGGGGCGGCGCTGCCATTTCTGATCAAGCAACTTTTGGCGGGCCGTCTCCCGGTGCCGCTGGCTCCGGCGGTTCACTGGCAGGTCCTGCTCACTGCAGCCATGTTCGGCTTGCTGATTGCGCTGGTCTTCTCCCTCAAAGCACTTGGCGTCGCCAAGCGGGTCTCTCCGGCAATCCTGTTTCGCGGTTACGGTGAAAACATTACCCAGAACCCCGGCATCGGCATCAGGATTATGATCGTTTTTGCCGTCATTTGTCTGGCCATGTTGGCTGTGCTGACCAGCACGGACCATAGCATGGCAGTCTGGTTTATCTGCGGAGCAGCTATCTGCTTCGGTATCTTCCGTTATGCCGCAGCCGTGGTTGTCAAGCTGACCCGCCACCTGCCACGACCGGACCATCCATCGATGCGGCTGGGCCTGGCCAACATCCATCGTCGAGGCTCACCGGCTGGCAATGCCATCTTTTCTCTTGGCCTTGGATTGACGGCACTGGTCGTTATCATGTTGGTTCAGACCAATCTCGATGACAAGGTCAACGAAACCGTGCCGAGCGAGGCGCCAGCTTTCTTTT
>JBFLJZ010000232.1:0-3740 GCA_040882925.1 Desulfuromonadales bacterium | reverse complement strand
TCCATGACGGTGACACGATTGAGATCGAGAAGCTTGGCAAGGTCCGCCTGATCGGCATCGACACGCCGGAGCGGGAGGATTCCCCGCGTGATGCATTTCTGCAAAGGCGGGGTGTTTCCGCAATGCGACAAAGAGAGGTTTATCGCAAGGCAAAGGCGTTCAACATCAGTTATGTCAAGGGACAGATGGTCGGGCTGACTTTCGATCACCCGCCACGTGATCGCTATGGCCGCCTGCTGGCCTACGTTTACCTGCCGGACGGACAACTCCTCAACCGTATTCTGCTCGAACAAGGCCTTGCTGTCGTCTACCGTAAATTCACGTTCAGAATGAAGACCGATTTCCTCGCCGCAGAAGAACAGGCGAGACGGGCCGGTCTCGGCTTGTGGGAGGGCAGGAAGCCTTAACACTCTTTTATCCTGTCGACTATCAACCGGGTCTTCTGGCCGTCACCAGCAAGCGGTGATTCATAAAACCATAGTCGCCTTCTTTGTTGTGTGCCGAGAACCCTCGCTGCATGGCAACCCCGACAAAGCCGGCCTTGTCGAGCAGAGTCTCAAGAACCTCCGGCAGGAAAAGACGTATGGCATAACTCTGGTCACGCATCAAACCCTGTTCCTTGCAGAGCACAACCTCCCGGGCCCGGATAACATCCCCTTCAAGCTGCCTTTGCCGACAGACGACGACCCTGTCATCGATTTCATGCCAGGCATTCGGGTTGAACTTCTCCCGCACAACGGCACCGTCGGTCACATCGATCAGCAGACTGCCGCCGGGTTTCAAGATGCGCTTGACTTCATGCATAATGCGCAGGTCGTCGACGGCCTCCGGCATGTAGCCAAGGGAATTACCGAGGATCAGCACATGGTCATACGCCTGCGCCGGCAAACCGGTGTCGACGGCATCGCCCTGCACAAAGCTCACCGGGAGCCCACCCTGCAAAGCGTTCGACCGGCCGTGTTCAATCAGCACGCGGGAGTAATCGAGCACGGTACAATGACCATAACCACGTCTGGCCAATTCGATACTGTGGCGGCCCTGTCCGCCGCAAAGGTCGAGAATCGCATCGGCCTTTGCCATGGCCAGCAGCGTGCAAACCGCGTCAACCTCTCGGCGGGTGATCTCTTCGTCACACACCGACCGGGCATCGGTCATCAGGTAGACGTCGTCGAACAGCGTCTTCCACCAGTCCGGCTTGACATCGATCTTCATGGCGTCTCCGGGTGGGCACCGAAGCTGAAGAGTCCGTCAGAAGCGAAGATTGCCGCTGCGCCACCCCAGGGTTGTGTCCGGGAGATCCTCAACTCATCGTCCTCGATATCGATCATCTCCTTTAATGACCCTTCGAGATACATTTTTTCGAGCAGCAGACAATCTCTCCAGATCGCGTCGGTATATTGCCGTAACTGCTCAAGATGAGGCTCGACAATCAGGCGCGGGCGCAGGGCGATCCGGATCGGACCAAGCAGGTACGTGAACCGGTGGTTGAGCGCCATCTGTTGCTGCATCTCGAGGACCCCGCGCAGTTCCTCGGGGTCCACACTCATCAGGGTGTCGTTAATCCGTTTCGCCGCTTCAGCGGTGGTCAGATTCGAGCGTAGCAGCGCCAGAGGCTGGACGCCACCACCGCTGCCGACATTGGTTGGCACGCCACCATAACGCACCAGAAACCCGAACAAGCCGTCACGTCCGAACAGACAGCGGAAATCGGTCTGGTAACGGGTCAACTCAATTCCCGCTTGTGAATCGAAGCTGACACACTCTTCTGCCCAGAGATGCAGGGGAATCTTTTCCTGGACGATATACTCGCCCTTCTCGAGGGCCAGGCCGACCGCTTCATCAGCATCCGGGTTAACGCATCCGACCCGGACACCGAACCCCGAGTAGCCGCGTTCCGGCTTGAGCACCAGGTCGTTCCAGTTTTTACGGGTCCATTCGATCAGGTCGTCAATCGATTCACCGTGGGGGCCAATGGTCTTGCCTGGCAAAAACCGTCGGGTCCATGGCGTACGCTCGACCGAGGAGCGGCTGAAACGGTCGTTGCCTTCAGATGTCAGCACCTCGAACATGCTCTTGACGTTGATCGGCTCGGTGCCACGCGGGTTGACGACCCGTCCCTCGCTGACCAGTTGCAGCAGCGGGGCCAGGTTATGCCTGCGATGCAGATTGAGCAGGATATCAGTATTGAAATCAACAAACGCAATCGACACCGGCGTTCCCCGATAGCAGGCCCGGCCCTCTTGCAGCTCCAGTTCATGCGGCGCCATCAGGGCGCTGCTGATACCGTCGATTGCGTCAAGGCGTTTGGCCAGGTTGATGTTCTCGGTGACATCCTCGAGCGTTTCTTCCTCGGCAATCACCGCCATCAGCCCGGGATTGCCGCCCGAAAGCCGGCGATGACCGGCCAGCAGCATGCGGACGAAACCATCGATGGGATAAAGCAACGGGTGGTCGAAGTCGAGGTCGATGCCGGTCGGGCGCATCTGGTTAACGCGTTCCCAGACCGCCTTGCCGATCACCTGGGTGATGCGCTGGTAGTCCCAGCCACCGGGACTGCCCAGGTTCCATTCGGAATGATACCCCCAAAACTCGTTCACGCTTGACTCCTTTGCAAAGCAGCAGGCAGAATTTTCTCCAGCCGGGCAAATCCGATTTCGCCCTGGCTGAGAAGGGTGCGGGCGAAAAGGCCCACGTCATGGGCACCGAACCTGTCGAGCAGGTCAAGGCCCTGTTGCAAACCGAGAGTGTAGCATATCTGGTAGCCTGGCCGTAAAAGGTACTTTGGCACAACCGAGCCGGCAACCGAGTGGCTGTAACCAACCCGCATCAGGAGTTCCTGCGCCTGCGCGAACGTCATGCGGCCCCTCTGCAGGCCACAATCAATCAGGCCGCGTGCGGCCCGTTCAGCCCTGCGCTTGGCCAGCAGGAATCGGTCCCACGGACCGGCAAAATAGCCGCTCCGTGCCATCAGCTCTTCAGCAAGACAGGCCCAGCCTTCATAGAACAGGGGCGACTCGATCGGTCGTCGCAGCGGGCGGTCCAGATGCCAGCGACATGCATCGAGCAGATGGTGACCCGGCCAGGCCTCGTGGGCAGCGGTCATGCGGTATTCGAGGGACCGGCCCGGCCTGCCTTGCCGGATCCGGCCTTGCTCCATAACGAAAAAGATCCCCCCGCGCGGAGGGTACCCGGGGGTCGCGGCGTAGGCGTCGGAGGCGCGGATTGCAGCCAGGCAACCCGGGACCGGCGCAATCTCCAGGGGCGCATCCGCAACAACGTTTTCGGGAACCAGGCCGTGCCGACGGCAATGCGCCTCCATGACCTCGAGCTCACAACGATAGAGCGTCATAAGGGCGTCGCCCGCAGCATCGTGAAAAGGCACGCACTGTTCAGCCTCGATCCAAGACCGGCCGGGTGCCAGACGTGCGGTCTCCTGCGCCAGAACATCCTCCATTGTCGCCAGTTCCTCCTGCAGCAACGAGGCAATGGTGTCGAGGCTCATTCCGAAACCGAGATGCTCAGCGATCAGGCGCTGCAAAACCTGTTCAGACAGGAGAGGACTCTCGATCACCTCGACCTGCTGCATGGCGTCGCGGAAGAGCAGCAGGGCGCTCGACATTTCACCGGTATCAAAGCCGGAGGCCTGCAAACGTTCGATCCATCTCTGTATATCATGCAGCATCTCGGCACCGAGGGTGAGAAACACCCCGGGGACCTCGCTCAGGCACTCCGCTGCGCGC
>JBFLJZ010000231.1:0-11894 GCA_040882925.1 Desulfuromonadales bacterium | reverse complement strand
GTTGGTGACGATTAAGTTAGGGTGGTCTTTGGCAACATCCAACCATGTCTGGTGGCTTTCGGAAGGGTGGGGCCGCAAGATCACAGTATGATCTGCAAAGGCGTCACAAAACACCGGCAGCATCTTTTGAAAATGCTCAAAGATTGCAAGCTTGTGGCGTCCTTTGCCGATATCGAAAGGCTCTACTTTACCAAGTTTTTTGCCTTCGACTACTTGCTTCAGCTCACCAAGTTCTGAGTAGTAATGGTTAACCTTGCTAAAGTTCGTATTGATGAGTATAAAAGCACCGAAACGCTCGCGGATGGCTTCCGCTTCCGACCTATAAAACTCACAGAGTTCAGGACGCAACAGGTCTATTCTGGGATTTCCGGTCACCTTGACAGGAGTGTTTTTATAACCATCAAAAGAACGAAAAGCGCGTGCGTTGTTTTCGCCCCAACTGGTCAGGTAAGCAATCCGTTGCATAGCCACGGAAGAGAGGCGCCAGCGATGGTATATCTCGTCCGGTTCCCGCAGAAGGCCTTCTTCATCCCAGGCCAGGATGTCGTGACCGGTCTGGTTGAGAAGTTTGAACATGCGAATACTGCGGGTTTTCATGCTTTTTGCCATGTAGACACCGCGTGGTATAGAAGCCGTTTTAAAGTGGATGTACGCACGAGATCCAATCAAAACAGGGTAGCCACGCTCTGCCGCAACACAAGAAAGCAGAATCTTGGCATCCATTTCGCGAACCTGGTTCTCAACCGGCATGATAATCGTAGAGGGTGATGCTGCCATTTAATGACTCTTCCTCAAGAAATTTTTTAGCAGGCTATAGCCAATGTGGTCATCCTGTTTGTCCTGGCTAAGTTCTTATTCTGGCGCAGCCATAAGCGGCTGTATCTCGGCGAAGACGTCCAATATATAATTGATCTGCTCTGGCGTGTGGGCAGCACTGATGCTGCAACGAAGCAAGCTCAACCCTGCTGGTGCAGCAGGGGGGAGGACCAGGTTAACATAGAGGCCTTTGTCTAAAAGGGCCTTCCACGCAAGCATCGTTTGATCCTTGGTCGGGACACGTATTGCGACAATCGGACCGGCGTCAGGCCCAAGTTCAAAGCCCAACCTCTTGAGTCCCTGGTAAAGCAGTTCTGCATTCTCCCAAAGTTTGGTGCGGAGCTGGGGGTTTTCCTGAATGACCCGCAAGGCTTCACGTACAGAGGCAATGGTTGAAGGTGATGGTGATGCGGTGAAGATATAAGAACGGCTGATGTATCGGACCAGGTCCAGTTCCGGGTGGTTGCTGACGCAGTAACCACCGATGGAGCCAAAGGTCTTACTGAACGTGCCAACGATAAAATCGACATCCTGCTCTACGCCAGCAGCTTCGGCCATACCCCGGCCATGATCGCCCATAACCCCCATGGAATGGGCCTCGTCAACCATCAGCCATGCGCCGTATTTACGTTTCAGGGAAGCGATCGCTTTTAATGGGGCGCAGTCGCCCAGCATGCTGTAAACACCTTCAACAATGATCAGAGTGTTTTCGGCTCGTGAGCCCAGGCGTCGCAGCTTCTTATCCAGATCTACCATGTTGTTGTGGCGGAAACGGATCATTTCGGCACCGCTCATCCTGCAGGCATCATAGATGCTTGCATGGGAGTCTGCGTCCATGATTATGACATCGCCAGGTCCGGCTAGGGTAGAGATCACACCGAGGTTAGTGACAAATCCGGTTGAAAAGACAATCGCATTGCTGTAGCCGTAGAAAAGTGCCAGCTCATTCTCAAGCATGCGGTGCCCGGCGAAGGTCCCATTGGCCATGCGCGACCCAGTCGTTCCTGTCCCTTCCTTCTCCAGGCTTATCTGTGCAGCATCAATGCACCGTCTGTCGAAGGTCAGTCCCAGATAATTATTTGATCCTGCAAGAAGAACCCGCTGCCCGCAGATAGACGCTTCTGTCGCCGAATAAATCTCGTCTATGACAACATTGAAAGGGTCAATCCCGGGTGGAAGTAATGCTTTCCGGGTCTTTGCAATAGCATCTAATTTGTTAAGAATGCTCATTAACTCATCTCTATAATCTTCTGGATTTGCGACGTAAAGTCTTTAACTGTACGCAAGTCAGACATGGTGTTTAGTGGGTAGGTAATGTCAAAAGCATCTTCCACGTCATGCAGCATTTCCATAACCCTGAGTGAATCGAATCCCAAGTCATTGATCAGCTCAGTATCTTCCTGTATCGGCCCCGGTTGTGGCGCATATTTTTGCAGGAGAACGACAACCTGCTGAAAGATGGCTTCGTATTGGACGGTAGTCATAAGAGGCAAAGCTCCAGTCGATAAATTAACTGACTCAGGGGAAAAGGCGTTTCATTCCGTCACTGAACAAAACACGCGGCTGCCAGCCAACCTCCTCGGATATTGCCGTGTTATCGCAAACCCAGTCCGGGTGAAAGATCTCTCTGACTTTCCCCGGGGTCAGCATCGCCGGATAACCAAGCAAACGGGACAGACAGAGGTTACTCAAAGCGACCAATTGCATCAATGACCGGGGTATTGGCAGGCTGTAGTTTTTTTTGCCATTCAGGTGAGCGGCAATCGTTGCAATTTGGTGCCAAGTATAGCCGTCAGGGTGCCCGTCATGCAACTCAAAACATCGGCTTTTCTGAACACTCTCAGACCTTAGTAGACAGCTCACGGCTACTGCCAGATCGTCGACGTAAAGTAGCGAAAATCTTCCCTCTTTTGCGCCAATTATGGGAACGAGACCACGCTTTATGATCTGTAGCAGAGGTCGCATTTCACGATCTCCAGGGCCATAGACGGCAGGAGGCCGAAGGACGTCACAAGAAATCCTGTCCTGGTATCTCAGGAGTGCATCCTCACCCAGTTTTTTACTCATGGCGTAGTCTGACAAGGAAGGTTCGCGAGCAGCAAGGGAAGAGATCAAGAGGAAACGCGGGACCTTGAGATCTGTCGCGACCTCTATGAGACGTGTGACCCCTGCGATGTTGGCTTCCTTGAAATCATCAAGTGTCGACCCGCGCACCGTTCCGGCACAGTGAATAATCACATCAACGCCGGCGACAAGTGTTCGCAGACTATCGGTATCGACAAGGTCGCCGGCCAGCCATTGAATTGAAGCTGTTTGATCGGGTGGGAGGGTGGACGCGGGACGGTACAAAGCTCTAAGCTGAAAGCCCTGACCTGCCAGATGTTTGAGCAAAACGTTGCCGATAAAGCCCGTTGCTCCAGTGATTGCTACTGTAATCACAGGCGAGATCGCTTTTCGGAGAGGTTCAATGATTTACTTGCTTTACTTAGCGTGCACGATTCTGCCCGGCAACTGCAACGCGCAGAGCAGGCGAATCCTGATCATCAGGTTCGAGCTCAACCCTCAACAGGGACTGTTCTGCCTGCCGCTTCAGATAGTCGCGGCGGGTCCCGGCGCGGGACAGTTTTCCTGATGAAGTCCTGGGGAGGGTGTGGGCGGGGACAAGTTCAATAGTACAGTCAATACCCAGATGTTGACGTATCTCGGCAGCGATCCTGCCCAAAAGCTCACAACGCTTACTTTCATTCTCTTCACGGTATTGCACAACCATGACGGCTATATCCGGGCCATCTTTTGCCGGCACCGAGATCGCTGAAGCATCGCCAGGTCTGACTTCAGGCTGCTGCTCTGCAAAAAACTCAAGGTCCTGAGGCCAGATATTGCGACCATTAATGATAATCAGATCTTTTTCACGGCCGGTGATTACAAGCGTTCCCTTGTCCATGTATCCGATATCCCCGGTGTTTAACCACCCATCTGCGGAAAGAACCTCAGCCGTTGCCTCAAGGTCTCCGAAGTAGCCAGTCATAACACTGGGACCGTGGACGTGGATAACGCCACACTGCCGGTCAGGCAGGTTTTCACCGTCTTCGTTCTTTACAACGATCTCGTGCCCGGGTAACGCACCGCCACAGTTAACCAGTCTTTTGACACGCTGGTCCTGGATAAGGCTGTCGGCGACGGGAAGGGCTTCCTGATGCTCTGACAGGTGCTCCGCGTCTATCGCGTCGATAATGGTGCCTTGATCGAGAGGAGCAAAGCTGACAGCAAGAGAACACTCGGCCATGCCATAGCTGGCGACAAAGGCTTTGCGGTTAAAGCCGAAAGGCTCAATTTTTTCCGCGAAGGCTTCCAGAACCTCAGCTCGGATTGTTTCAGCACCTACCCCGGCAATACGCCATGCGCTGAGGTCAAACAACTCCGGTTCATTTTGACGAATCCTGCGAGAGCAAAGGTCGTAACCGAAAGGGGGGCCGAAAGAAATAGTACCGCGGTTAAGGGTCATCAGGCTCAGCCACAGACGGGGCCGCATGGCAAAATCCCGGGTGGCGAAGTAGTCAACCGAAAGTTGCGAGGCCAGGGGGGCCAGAACAAATCCGACCAGGCCCATGTCGTGGTAATAAGGCAGCCAGGAAACGCACCTGTCACCGGGGCGAACCTTGAGGCCATCCCTGATGATGCCGCAAAGATTGTGCATCACGGCAGTTTCGCTGACCATGACGCCTCTCGGGAAACGGGTGCTGCCAGAGGTGTACTGAAGATAAGCCGTCTCGTCGGCCTGCAATGGAGACAGGGGACCGTCCTGCTCATCAAGTTCGTCAAAATTGTCGGGCTGGTCGACCATTTTCAACCCCAGTCCATAGCTGGCTTCAAGCAGGAAGGGGAGGAAGTCTTCTTGCGCCACCGCGACAGACGCCTGGCTTTTAAGCAGCAAGCCACGCAATTGCTCAACGTAGGCCTTGTGACCACCGAGATGGATGGCGGCCGGCAAAGGGACAGGCGTATAGCCGGCATACTGGCAGGCAAAAAAGAAGCAGGGAAAGTCGGGATGGGTATCCGCGATTATGGCGATTCGCGAGCCTCTCTCCAGCTTGAGGCTTAGTAGCCGCCTGGCGAGGGACATCGCTTTTTGCTGCAGTTCCGCATAGGTGAGGACGGCACGAAGTTCTCCACGGCCGCTATAGAAGTTGAACCCACTCGCACCCCGGGCAGCATAATCCAGCGCTTCTGCCAGATTGGAGAAACCAGTAGATCGCAGAGGAATCTGGCTTTCAGTTGGTGTCGGTTTGAGTGGTGTCATTTGTAGCCATTATCCAAGCAATATTGGTGCCATTATATGGAAACGCATATGTGCTGGGCGAATAGGGAAACCCGTGTAAAAAACAAGATGAATAATTGCTGCAATCACTACAAAAGTGAGGTTGAAATACCACATCATGAACATTTTCTTGTTGATATAAAAACTTCATAACAACTACAGAAACTTATAATCTACAAGTTACTGTTCTTATAGTGAAAAGTCAAACAAATGTGCTGTTTTTATGGTTTACTGCCTCAACTGGAGAACTCTTGCCGTAAGATACAGAGAATGCTTCTGTTCTGATCCACCACGGTTTTATTGACATGGCTTAAATCCGGCGGGCCAGGCCAACCCGGGTCAGCAAATCGGTTTCCGTCTAAAATTCGCGGCTGAGCATAACGTGGCAACACGTGGAAATGTACGTCCTTATCGACCATCATTAACAGGAGATAATTGATCTTGTCGAAGGAGAAACAGCTCATGAGGTGGAGTTCAATTCCGGCAGTTATTTCTTTAAGCTCAGAAAAAGCTTCCAGAGTGATTCTAGACAAGGCCTCAGCTTCGTCCTTGCAGACAAGGACGAGGGCACCCAGCGTCGCCTGTTGGGGACGTAACAATACGACCCAATGTACATATTCCTTAACAAGGGTGTCGGGGTAGCCGAACTTCTTCATCGTCTCATTCATTGGCTTTGAATCTCCCGGAGCTTGGGTTTTGTTTCTAGTTCCCTGCCTGTCTGTGTAGAGTTTGTCAGGCGTTGATAAAGCCTGAAAGAAAAGCTTTTGAGGCAAGGGTCAAAGAAAAAAGCCTTATCGTCCTTATCTTAAGGTCCTTCTCTGTTGATCGGCGGCTATCTTCAATCAGGCGCCAGGTTAAGTAAAAATTTCAATTTTCAGACCAATACAAATATGTTACATGCTAACCGAGGATCGGGTATTATTCAAATCATCAGGATTTTCTGACCTTTTTCGGGGCTATGAGTGGAAAACTGTGGACCTAGCGACAATCAAAGTAATGGAAACTTGCGTGTCGTCCCGATTGCTGGCCGCCAGTTGATCGAACGTTTTATCAAAGTTCCGTGGTTGCTATACAAAGACGATCCCTGCTGGGTCCCGCCGCTGATTTTCGAAAGAAAATGGCACCTCTCTGCGAAAAATCCTTATTTCGAACATGCTGATTTTCAGGCTTGGATTGCCTGCCGTGGCGAACGTGTTGTTGGCCGGATCAGCGCTCAGGTAGATCGTCTGCATTTAGAGCAATATCATGATGCGACCGGTTTTTTTGGGTTGCTGGAGGCAGAAGATGATTCTGAAACCTTCAGGGCCTTATTTGAGGCAGCCGAAGGGTGGCTGCGCCACAAGGGCATGCAGCGTATTCGTGGCCCGTTCAACCTCTCGATCAATGATGAGTGTGGTCTGCTGATTGATGGTTTTGACAGCCCCCCGCCGATCATGCTGGGGCACGCTCTGCCTTATTATCAATTACGCGTAGAAGAACAGGGTTATCGCAAAGAGCAGGATCTATTGGCTTATCGTGCTCACCCTGACATCCCCCCGCCGAAACATTTCGAGGCTCTCGCCAGACGTGCCGGGGAGAAGGTCAAGGTGCGCGCGATGCGTCATGATCATTTTAGTGAAGACCTGGAAATCATCCATGATATTTTTGAAGACGCGTGGTCTGAAAACTGGGGATTCATCCCCTTTACACCCGCCGAATTTACTGAACTTGGCAAAAACCTCAAGTTCTTTGTCGATTTTGAGTCGATCAGGATTGCCGAGGTTGACGGCGAGCCTGCGGCAATGATTGTCATGTTCCCCAATATCAATGAACTTATTATGGACCTGGACGGGCGCCTTTTGCCGTTTGGCTGGTTAAAGCTCCTCTGGCGACTAAAAGTGGTCGGCGCTAAATCGGCGAGAATCCCGTTGATGGGTGTCAGGCGTCGCTACCAGGGGAGCCGGTTGGGAGTTACGCTGGCGATAATGGTTATATCGCCCCTCCATGAGAGAGCACGCAAGCAAGGCATCCGGGAAGTGGACATGTCTTGGATTCTTGAACAGAACCAGGGAATGCGCAACATCATCGAAACGATAGGCTGCGTGATATATAAACGTTACCGTATTTACCAGAAGGATTTTACCTAAGCATGACATCCGCAAGCCCGCCATTCTCTGTGGTTCTCCTGGCCGGAGATCGTCAGCCCGGTGATCCGGTTGCCCTGCATGCGGGGGTCAGTTGCAAGGCGTTGATACCCGTCTCAGGCCGTGCGATGGTGCTGCGTGTGCTTGATGCCTTGCAAGGAGCCCATGAAGTGAGCATGCCGACCCTGGTCGGCCCTTCAATGGCGGCCGTCGAGGGGAATGCCGAACTCGCTGAGCAGCTTCGTTCTGATCAGGTTCGATGGATGGCCCCGCAAGAGACTCCTAGCACCAGCGCTTTCAGTGCCTTGCAGTCGTTGTCAGAGGAGGCGCCGGTTCTGCTGACCACGGCAGATCATGCCTTGCTAACCCCTGAGATGGTTGACCACTTTTGTTCAAAAGCTCGCGAAAGCGGCTGTGACGTCGTGGCCGGGGTGGCCCGACATGAACTCGTTGCCGAGGCTTTCCCCGGATCGAGGCGTACAGTTACGAAGCTCAATGACGGGGGCTATTGCGGGTGCAATCTCTTTGCCTTTCTGACCCCGCAAGGCCGCACGGCAGCAGATTTCTGGCGCAAAGTGGAAAAGGAAAGAAAGAACCCCTTGCGCGTCATCAAAATCATCGGATGGACAACCGTACTGCGTTACCTTTTGGGGCAACTTTCTATGGACCAGGTCTTGGTTCGGCTGTCAAAAAAAATGCAGCTGCGGGTGGGGGTTATCCGAATGCCTTTTGCGGAAGCTGCTGTCGATGTCGACAAAATCGAAGATTTGCTCTTGGTAGAATCGATCCTGGCAGATAAACAGCAGAAGGCTGCCACCCTCTGAAATTCTCTCTGCACAGCGCAGAAAGAATATTAGTCAAGAGTTGTAAACGTGCTTGCCTTAAGTATGGTCGGGCTGACAAGCTGAAAAGCAAATCACTTTTTTTGTCTTCGACGACTGTTTCAGTTAGAGCCATTCCGTGTGCAGTCGTCACCTTCGCCATGCTGAAAACAAGTTTTTATCGATGTAAAGAGGACGTATTTAAATGAAAAATGAAATAGTTGGCTACACAACCGGTGTTTTTGATCTGTTTCATGTCGGACACCTCAGACTGCTACAAAGAGCGAAACGCAAATGCGATAGACTGATTGTCGGAGTAAGCACCGATGAGCTTGTAGAGGAATATAAACGCAAAAAACCTGTCATTCCTTTTGAGGAGAGGGTTGAGATTGTGTCTGCATTGAAATGTGTTGACGAGGTTGTCCCTCAGAAACACAGAGACAAGGTAGCAACTTATCATGAAGTCAAATTCGACATCATGTTCGTCGGCAGCGACTGGAAGGGCTCCGATTTATTCAATGAGGTAGAGTCTGAGCTGGCGGGATATGGGGTGGATGTGGTTTATTTCGAATACACCAGAAACGTTTCTTCAACAGCATTGCAATCAACGCTTCAGGCCATATATGACGAGGAATCTCTGGTAAAATAAAACCGTCTGACCAGATTCAACTTCAAAACAGCTTAGTTTACAGGACTTAACTTGCTCATCAAACGTTATGTAAACCGTGAGATATTGACACCGCTGTTGACCATCTGCTGCATTCTGGTCGTCATCTTCTCCGGCTATTCTGCAGCTCGCTACCTTCCTGATGCTGCAAACGGTCTGATGACGGGCAAGACCGTCTTGGCTCTAGTTTCCCTCAAAATTTTGATTGCGTTGGAAGTGCTGATTCCGATAACGCTCTTTCTCTCGGTCATAACCGTTTTGGCCAGACTTCATGCCAGTTCTGAAATCATAGCGATGCAGGCCTGTGGACTTGGCGAGCGCACCCTTTTTGGCTCGGTTTTCCAGGTGTCTCTTGTCGTCGCTGTGGTCGTTGCCGCACTCTCTCTTTATGTCCGTCCTTGGGCCTATGAGAAAAGTTATTGGCTGAAGGCTGACGCTGAAGCTAATTTCGACCTCTCCCGTCTCCGCCCAGGTCGTTTTCACGAGATTGGTGAGGACCATTATGTCGTTTTTATTGAAAAACTTGATGAGCTCCAGGGCCGTGCAAAAGGCGTCTTTATAGAACAACGCAGGGAAGCCTCACGCAAAGTAACCCGCGCCAATGAGGCCTGGCAGGAGATAGACCCCATAACCGCGGAAAAGAGCATTATTCTGCGTGATGGTTATCACTATGAATTCATGGACAAAGACAACAACACAAAGCTTATTCGCTTCCAGATGACCCGAATGGCGCTGATTCCCAAACAGGTCGAATCCTCCGCCTATCGCCGTAAGGCTGCACCGACAAAAAATCTGTTCAAATCGACAGACCCCGGAGATATTGCTGAACTACAGTGGCGGTTTTCTACTGGATTTTCCACGGTCTTGCTCGGCTTGCTCGGTGTCCCGCTGGGCCGCACGGCACCGCGACGCGGGAAATCTGTGCATGTTTTCCAGGGTGTTATCATTTTTGCTGTCTACTACAACATGACAGCAGTAGCTAAAATCTGGATGGAGCAGGGTTTTGTTGGCTCTTTTCCGGGGGTTTGGTGGCCACAGGTCCTTCTTGTTTTTTTATTCATCTTGTTGCTAAGGCCTTTTCGTTCAGGCGACTAGTCATAAATGAGTCAGTGGACCTTTTTTGAGGACGACTTTCTGCTCCTATGAGAATAATCACCCGCTATATCAGCCTCCGGTTGGCGTTCGGTTGGCTCCTGGTTTTCTTCATTATGACCGCCTTGTTCTCTTTTCTTGAACTGGTCGGTCAACTCGATGACGTCGGGGAGGGCGGCTACCAAGTGAAGAATGCCTTCATGTACGTGGCTTACACCTTGCCTGGTCGAGTTATCAGCCTGGCTGCGGTGAGCTCTTTAATGGGAGGGATCATCGCTCTTGGCACGCTGGCCAACAGTGATGAACTCTTGGCAATGCGGTCTTGCGGCTTTTCCGTATTTCGTATTGCGCGCGTGGTGTTAAGCTCCGGCATCGTGATTATGCTGGGCGTGCTTTTGTTAGCCCAATTTGTTGTGCCATCGCTGGAACAAAAGGCAAAGATCAATCGAGAACTCGCGATTTCCGGCGAAGGGGTGTTACTCTCGGAAGGCGGTTTCTGGACCCGGGACAACAACCGCTTCATTAATGTCCGTTCGTCCTCTTCCGGTGCCGGTCTTGCCAATGTCAGCGTGTATGAATTCAATGAGTTGGGGAAGCCGGTTAGATGTGTCACTTCTGAAGAGGCCGAAATTCTTGAAAATGGCGAGTGGCTAGGCAGTGATGTCAGGAAGATAACATTCTCCGATAGAAATGTTTCTGATCAGTTGCTGCCGTCTCTGGATCTGGGTGTTTTACTCAACAGGAAGCAGGCGGACATCCTGAGTATCACACCAGACATGCTGTCTCTTGATAAACTTTATCAGTACATTCAACTCCTGCAGAAAAAAGGTCAGAATGCAGATCAGTACGTTCTGGCTTTATGGCAGAAGGCAACACTGCCCCTCAAGGTGGCAGCGATGATTTTTTTCTCTTTGCCCTTTGCCTTTGGCTCGGCGCGTGAAGCCAATCCCGGGCGCAGGGTGACACTTGGGGCTATCGTAGGGATATCTTATTACTATTTTGATCAGGCCCTCGGTTATACCGGATTACTTCTTGGTCTGCATCCCGCGTTTACAACCTTGCTCCCTCTTGCAATAATCACTCTGCTAGCCAGTTGGCTTCTATTAAGAGTGCCCTAGCTAGTAACTGTGGCTGCCAGGCTACTTCCCCGAAAACCGGAAGAACCATCTCAGCATCCATCCTTCCAGTTAGAAGTGCGGGATGGTAAGTGTTGCTTGCTGTTCTTCGACAAACCTGCCCGATTTTTCTGAATAACACCGAACGAACATGGTCAGGGCCCAATCCGCACCAGTTCGACTCAATCTGTAAATATTGTATGTGGCGTTGTGACTTGATGGTGGAGACAACTGTGACACGGAGGCCCCACCGACAACTGAAACATAACCGCCAGGGGTCTGCAGCTTTGACAGGGTAGGGTTGTGTGCATGACCGTGCAGTACAAGTTCAGCACCATGACGAGCCAGAATATCGGCAAACGCTCTGCTGTCTGTGAGACGCTTACGCCAGTTGACAAGACCAGGGACAGGTGGGTGGTGAATCATAATTATGCGCAAAAGGCCTTTGTTGCCGGTCTCTTGTAAAATTGTCTCAAGCTTTGACAACTGCTCCTGGCCAAGGCTGCCAATGGCTAGCAGAGGCAGGCTGGGTGTCGCTGAGCAGAGGCCAATGAGAGCAACCGGACCACGGATTCGTACGCTGGGGAAAAAATCAGCGGTTTTAGAAGTCTCCCGTTGCGTGGTGTCGGATTCTATATAGGGGGCCCACATGACGCAAGATTTGAGCCAGTCCTTACCCCAATAAGCCTCATGATTGCCAGGGATAACGGTCACCTGCTCAGGGGAACCAAGGGAAGGCAGCCATTGTCCGACTTCTGCATATTCCATAGGTAGACCGAGATGGGTCAGGTCGCCGGTCACGGCAATATGGTCAGGACGCGTTTCACGTAAATCATCAACGAGGGATTCAATGATCTCGCGCCGATGGATAAAGCGTCTTTTATGCCACCACGAGCAGTAGCCCAACATGCGCTTGTTCAGTAATTGAGGGATTTTTACATC
>JBFLJZ010000230.1:0-3572 GCA_040882925.1 Desulfuromonadales bacterium | reverse complement strand
ATCATTTTGATGGAAAACTGCCGGTAGAGGGCGGCCAGGATGATTGCGCCAACTCCACCCACCGATGAAGACTCGGTCGGCGTTGCGACCCCCGCCAGGATCGAGCCGAGCACCAGGATAATCAGTACCAACGGTGGGATGATGGCTTTGAGAGCCTGGAATATCTGGTGTTTCTTCGATCCGACCATCTCTTCCAGTTTGATCGGCGGTGCCAGGTCCTTCTTGATTATGGTGACGATGACGATATAGGTAACGTAGAAGGCAACCAGAGATAGACCGGGCCAGAGAGCGGCCTTGAACAGGTCGCCGACTGGCTCCTGGAAAACGTCGCCGAGAATGATCAAAACAATCGACGGCGGAATAATCTGTCCCAGGGTGCCGGCCGCGCAGATCGCGCCGGTGGCAAGCCGTTTGTCGTAATTGTATTTGAGCATGACCGGCAGGGAGATGACCCCCATGGCAACGACGCTGGCCCCGACAACGCCGGTGGATGCGGCCAGCAAGGCACCGACCAGGACTGTCGAGATGGCTATTCCGCCGCGAATTTCGCCGAACAGGAACCCCATCGACTCGAGCAGACGTTCGGCGAGGTTGGATTTCTGCAGCACGATGCCCATGAAGATAAAGAGCGGGATGGCCATCAGGATGGTGTTGTTCATGATCGACCAGATGCGATGGGGCATCAGGGAAAAAATCTGTGTGCCCTCTGCAAACAGGCCGAAGAAGACGGCGATGCCGCCGAAAGTAAACGCCACCGGAAAGCCAACCAGGAGCATAACCAGTGCGACGCCGAACATGATAAGACCAACCATACGATAGTTCCCTGTTACCTTTATATCTTCGGCACGAAGCCGGATGCAGCAAAATCAACGACTCAAAGTCGAAATCTCAGAAGAAATTTTGCGTTACAGGATTTCATCCTCTATGCGGTGAACCGGTGGTGCTTTGAGGCCTCTGAAGATATTGATGTTGTGGATAACGAAGCCGATCGCAGAAACGATCAGGAAAACGAAGGAGACCGGGATCACTGATTTAATCAGCCAGCGATGGGTTAAGCCGCCGGGATCGCCGCTGATCTCACCCGAGGTGTAAGCTTCATGCACATACCAGTATGAGCCTTCGGCAATCAATATGCTCAGGGGGATCAAAAACAGCACGACCCCACTGATATTGACCACCGCTTTCCAGCGTGGAGAGAACTGGTCATAAAGGATATCGACCCGGACATGACCGTCTTCCTTGAGAGCGAACGCCATGCCGAACAGAAAGACCACGGCAAACAGGTGCCACTCCATCTCCTGCATGGCAATCGATCCGGTGTTGAAGAAGTAGCGCATGATTGAATCGTAGAAAACGTTGACCAGCATGACAAGGTTGAGAAAACCGGCGATCCAGCCCATCACGTCGGAGAATCGGTCAAAAAATTTTTCCAGTTTAAGCAGCATTAAGGGGCCTTGCGTTGGGAAAGTCGTGCTCCCGGCCGAGGCCGGGAGCACGGTGCAGGTTATTCGAGGTTGTCCTTCAGATATGCATAGTCAGAGATCGCGGTCCACTTGCGGGCCTTTTTCATGTAGGCCTTCTGGGACTCCCAGATCTCCTTGAAAGTTGCATCTTTTGCTGCAGTTGCTTGCAGGAGTTCATCGTTTGCCTTCTTCATGGCGGCAATAATCTCCGGGGAGAAGGTGCGGATCTTGACGTTCGGGTATTCCTTCTCGATCGATGCCCAGTTGACAGCGCTCTCATGGTAGGAGCGTGCGTACATGTCGTAGGCGGCAAATTGCATGGCGATGGTCAGAATTTTCTGCAGGTGCATTGGCAGAGCGTCGAACTTGGCCTGGTTGACCATGAACTGTAACTCGGTTGCAGGCTCATGCCAGCCGGTGTAGTAGTAGGGAGCAATCTTCTGGAAGCCCATGTTCAGGTCGAGCGACGGGCCGACCCATTCCAGAGCATCGATGGTGCCGCGATCCAGTGCCGTGTAGAGCTCACCGGGCGGGATGTTGGTGACGACAACGCCAAGCTTCGAGAGAACCTCGCCGGCGAATCCGGGGATGCGCATCTTCAGGCCCTTGAAGTCATCCAGGGTGTTGATCTCCTTGCGGAACCAGCCACCCATCTGGTTGCTGGTATTGCCGCCCGGGAAGGAGTAGACGCCATGCTTGTCATAGACTTTCTTCATCAGTTCCATGCCGCCGCCGTAGTAGAACCAGGCATATTGCTCAGGGGCGATCATGCCGAAGGGCATGGTGGTGAAAAACATCGTGTTGACATCTTTACCCTTCCAGTAATAGGACGCCGAGTGGCCCATCTCGTACTGACCGGCCTTGACCATGTCCAGGATGCCGAAGGCCGCCTTGTGCTTGTTCGATGAATCGATGCGGATTTCCATTTCACCGTTGGACATTTCTTTGACCAGTTCGGCCATCAAGTTGACTGCATCGCCGAAGATCGGGAAGCCGGTCCCCCATGTCTGAGCGAGCTTCCAACGGTACTTCGGCGCAGCCTGGGCATCGGTCCAGCCGCCTGTCGCCAGGATCAGGCCGGAGGCCACAAGCATTGCGACCAGCAGTTTGGTGAATCTAGACATCTTTGTCATCTTCTCTCCTCCTTGCGGTTCGATTTGACGTTTAATGTTCTGCCTGACCCGCTCAGGCGTGCTTTTTAACCAAATTGCAACAGTTCTTACTATTGCGTGAAAATCACCAATTGTCAATGTACATAGAACAATGTTTTCAGGAGGTTGACAGTCGCTGGAGCTTGACTGGGACGATTGTATTGATATGGTTGGTTTGCATACTCAAGCGACAGGAGTTGGTTATGAGCAAAGCAATCCGCATTCAAGAATATGGCGGCCCGGAGGTGTTGAGATGGGAATACGCTCCGGTCACCGCTCCCGGGCCGGGAGAAGTCCATCTCCGTCAAACCGCGGTCGGTTTGAATTACATCGATATCTATCATCGCTCCGGACTTTATCCGTTGGGGGACTTACCGGCAACTCCGGGCATGGAAGGGGCCGGGGTCGTGGTGGCCATTGGCGAAGGTGTGGACGAAGTCTCTCCGGGCGATCGCGTTGCCTATGCCGGTCTGCCCCCAGGCGCATACGCGCAGGAGCGCCTGATTCCTGCGCACCGGCTGGTGACACTGCCGGATGGCATCAGCGACCAGCAGGCTGCCGGCATGATGCTTCAGGGCATGACCGTGCAATACCTGCTGCGTAGCACTTTCCACGTCAAACCGGGAGACACGATCCTGTTCCATGCTGCCGCCGGGGGGGTCGGCCTGATTGCCTGCCAGTGGGCCAAGCAACTTGGCGCGACAGTCATCGGCACGGTCGGCAGCGAGGAGAAAGCCGAACTCGCCATGGCCCATGGTTGTGATTACCCTTTACTCTACCGGGACGAAGACTGGGTCGAGCGTGTTCGTCAGATCACTGACGGTGAAGGTGTCCCGGTGGTTTTTGATTCAATCGGCAAAGACACCTTCATACAATCTCTCGACTGCCTGCGGCCCCTTGGATTAATGGTCAGTTTCGGTCAGGCTTCGGGTCCGGTCGGACCTTTTGATGCCGGGGT
>JBFLJZ010000005.1:0-14324 GCA_040882925.1 Desulfuromonadales bacterium | reverse complement strand
CGGTGATCATTCGCAAAATACAGTTGCCGATCATGACCGAGGAAGAAATGGAGGCTTCAATTCAATGGGAAGCAGAGCAGTATATCCCGTTTGAAATTTCCGAAGTTAACCTCGATTTCCAGATTCTCGGCCCGGATGCCAATGATGCCTCGTTGATGAATGTCGTGCTGGTCGCAGCCAAGAAAGACTTTGTCAACGATTATGTTGCCCTCTTTAAAGAGTGCGGATTGAACCCCCAGGTTATGGATATCGACTGCTTTGCAGTTGAAAACGTCTATGAAATCAACTACGGGACAAATGAAGACGAAGTTGTTGCCCTGATTGATATGGGGGCCAGCTCCATCAATGTTAACGTTCTGCGCGGCGGAATGTCTGTCTTCACCCGCGATATCCAGGTCGGTGGCAGTGCTTATAACGAAGAGATCCAGAAACGGCTTGGCATGAACAACGAGGATGCGGAAACCGTTAAACTGGGCGGCGAGGTCGAAGATGTCTCCCCTGAAGCAGTGACTGAAGTCATGGCGGATGCGACCGAGAGCTTGACGCAGGAGGTCCAGCGCTCCATCGATTTTTTCTCGGCGACATCGGCCGATGAGAAAGTGCAAAAAATTTTTATTACCGGCGGCGTGTCAAAGGTGCCTTCAGTGAAGACCTCCCTGGAGAACCGACTCGGCGTCGAGGTTAATGTTATTGACCCCTGGCGCCAGATTGCATTCAGCGAGAAAGATTTTGACCCTGAGTACCTGCAGGCCATGGGCCCCCTCTATACCGTTGCTGTCGGCCTGGCCATGAGAAGGATGGGAGACAAATGATCCGCATAAACCTACTGCCTGTCAAGGCGGCGCAAAAGAAAGAGATGCTCAAGGGCCAGTTGATGGTCGTTGTACTGGTTTTGATAGTCTCTGCAGGTGTTTGTGCCGCTGGCTATATGTATGTCAATGGTGAAGTTGAGGCGAGACAGAGGCAGATTGATCAAAAGAAATCTGAAATAGCGCGCCTCGCGAAAGTCATCCAGGAAGTGAAAGACTATGAAAAACGGCAGAAGGACCTGCATGCCAAGCTTGATGTGCTCGAGAAGCTTAAAAGTTCTCGAGGCGGTCCGCTTTATCTGCTTGATGAATTGTACAATGCGATGCCGGAAAAGGTCTGGTTGACCAGTTTCAAGGAAGGCCAGGGCCGGGCTCAGATCAAAGGGATCGGCGCAAACGAGGAAGATGTTGCGGCTTTTATGAGAAACCTGGAACAATCAGACCTTTATGAGGGCGTCGAACTCAAGGTGACCAAGCAGAAGGTGCAGGACAACATCAAGTTCCACGAGTTCGATATTACATGCACGACGAAGAATGGCAAGCCGGGTCAGGATAAGAAAAAGCAATAACCTGAGATGGATCGATCCATCCATGGGAGTGAGAAATGAATCCAAAGCTCGAAAAGCTTCTAAAATTACCGTTATACAAGCGGGTTGCCATCCTTGTTGTCCTGGTGGCTCTCCTGGTAGGGGCCTGTATCTGGTTCCTGATTTTTCCCGAGTACGAAAAAATTGGCCAGATGGACCAAGAGCTCAGCCGTTTGGAAGCTGACCTGATTCAGAAACAGAGAATTGCCAATAACCTACCGAAATTCAAAGCTGAATTTATAAAACTCGAAGAACAGCTAAAAGCAGCATTGACTCAGCTGCCGAATAAAAAAGAGATCCCCAGCCTGCTGACCAACCTTGCAACCATCGCCAGGGACAATGGGCTGGATGTGATCTCGTTCAGCCCAAAGGGCGAAGTCTCGAAGGGGTTTTACGCCGAGGTCCCGGGTTCGTTGGATTTGCGCGGCACCTATCATCAGATCGCCGAATTTGCCCAGGAGGTAAGCAAGCTCTCGAGGATTGTCAACCTTTCCGATTTGGAATTGAACGGCCCTAAAATTGAAGACAACCTGGCTATTCTCAGGATCAAGTGCAAGGTGACCACCTTCCGTTTTGTGGACAACAAAGGGTGATTCAAATGCTACGTATCTTTACATATTTGTTCATAGGGACTTTCCTCTGCGCTTGTCTCGTAGCGTGTTCGGAAGAACAGGCTCCATCACCCGGGCAAACGACCAATGTCAAATCTAAGCCTCCGGCAAAGTCTGTTACACCTCCGCAGGCAACTACCGTGGAAAAAGAGGAAACAAAGGAAGACGAATTCGTTTATGTTTCCGAAGGCAGACGTGACCCGTTCATGCCCCTTTCAAGGATTAGAAAGCTGGTGGACATAGTGGTTGACGATGAGCCTGAAACACCATTGCAAAGTTATGATGTCGCTCAATTCAAGTTGATCGGCGTGATCGTCGGGATGGGTGATCCCAAGGCTATGGTCGTTGCCCCGGACGGAAAATCCTATGTGCTGGCTAAAGGCATTAAAATCGGCAAAAACAACGGTGTCATTGTTGATATCACAAGTGAATCAGTATCCGTTCAGGAAACCTATTACGATTTTTCAGGAAACGTCATTGAAAATATCCAGGAAATTACTGTTCCCAGGCGGGAAGGAGTATAATCTAATGCGCGGGGTAAAGATTATGTCGAATCAACTTAGGGCTGGCGGAACCTGCCGTCTTGCGAAGTATCTCTTGAGCAGTTTCTTGGCAATATTTCTTGTCAACGGGATCGCGTGGGGGGCAGATGCCAATCAACTGACAGCCGTTTCTCTGGACCCGGGGGCGACAGAGGCGACGATCCTGATTGAGGCCGCCAAGCCGATTGGTTACAGGTACACGGTTTATGATTCATTTGATCCGATACGCGTCGTTATCGATTTTCCGGGCATGGAATTGTCGGATATCGAAGAAAAGCTCGCTGTTGGCCAAGGCCCTGTCCAGGAAGTCCGCGTTGCAGATTTTGATTTGACCTCGGGCCAGTTGGCGAGAGTCGAAATCCTGCTCTCCGAAAGTACTGAGTATCAGGTTAGTCTCGATGGTAAGAAGTTCCGCGTAGCCTTTGCCTCTGTGCCAGTGAAGATTGTCGCAGGAGGAAAAGAGACCGCATCAACTCCGCCTGCGAAGTCCGTTGAGCCGGCCGTTGCACCAGTTGGCTCGTCCAGCAGAGCAAAGGCATTGCACAATATTCAGGTTTATCCTGGCCTAGCAGTGATAGAGACGAACGGCAAGGTTGACAATTTTAAATATTTTGCCATGCAGAACCCGGCTCGGCTGGTGGTCGATGTCTATGGTCTGAAACCGACATTCAAAGAGCGCCTTTTCGCGGCCGAGGCTGGTTTTAAACAGTTAAGAGTAGGGACTCACGACAATAAGACCCGCCTGGTTTTCGATGCCAGCGGTGCTAAAGTGCCGCAGCATAATGTCGAAGGTCGTGACAATGATCTCCTCGTTTCATGGGGTGAAACGGCGTTGGCGGCTAAACAAGAGAAAGACCCTGAAACAACAGCAGAACCATCAGCTGAACAGGTTGATACGGAGACTCCGCAGGACACGACACAACAGAATCCTCCCGTGGTCGCAGACGAAAAACCGGCTGCCGAATCACTGCCGTTGCAGATGACCGGTCCCGCTGCGGTTGAAGCCATAGATTTCAGTAATGAAGATGGCCGCAGTGTGATTGCTGTGACGCTCTCCAATCCTGCAAAAGTCACCGGACCTGTTGCAGAGGGCAACCTGGTTCGATTTGAAGTTGTTGATTCTACGATCAGCCGCGCTTTGCGCAGAAAAATTGACGCATCAGCATTTCCGAGTGCCGTGACCTCCGTGACCCCGTATACCGTGACAGAGGGAGATCACCAGAATGTGCGTATCGCCGTCAACCTGAAAGGCCGGGTCGCCTACGCCCTTGAAGAGGACGGTTCCATCGTCCGCATGGTGATTGAAGATGGCGCCTATGCAGAACCGGTCCCGCCCGAAGTAAGCCAGGTGGAAGTCACCGCACCGGAGCGTTCTGCAATGGTGGAAGATCTGGCTGAAAAGATCGTTGATGATTCGGTTTATGCACCCACAAAAAGCCCGGTGACGGCTGATGAAATGGCCGCTGAGGCGGCCCGCTATACCGGTGAAAAAATCACGCTGGTATTTGATGCGGCCAATGTTCGCAGTATCCTGCAGCTGATCGGTGATGTGAGCGGGCTCAATATCCTGGCCAGCAGTGATGTCCAGGGGACCGTCACCCTGCGCCTGATCGATGTGCCGTGGGACCAGGCTCTCGACCTGGTCCTGGAGACGGCCAGCCTGGGCAAGATTCAGCAGGGAAACATCCTGCGGATTATGCCCAAGGACAAAATCAGGGATATTGAACAGGAAGCCATGAAGCAGCAGATGATCGCAATCGAAGAAGGCGTCCTGGTCACCAGGACCTTCTCGGTCAGCTATGCATCCGTTGACGACATGAAAGACTTTCTGACTGATATCAAGTCCGATCGCGGTTCGCTTATTGCCGATTCCAGGAACAAGCAGCTGATCGTGCGTGACGCCGAAGCCGTTCTGGAACAGATGGAAGAGATGATCGAACAGATCGACAAGCCGGAACGACAGGTGATGATCGAGGCCCGTATCGTCGAGGCGAGCACCAACTTCTCCCGCAGCCTTGGGATCAAGTGGAATTTTGATTACACACAAGATGATACACGCCACTCAAGTAATGGGCTCAATGACGCGGCTTTAGGCATTGGCGGCTCATTTATCTTGCCGGTCACCAACCCGGCGGTGGCCGGAGCGTCTTCGCTCTTCTCTTTCGGTGCTCTTAACGATCAGCTTGATATCGATCTGCGTCTGTCGGCGCTGGAGAATTCCGGTGAAGGGCGGATTGTCTCAACGCCGAAGGTGACCACTCTGAACGGTGAGCAGGCAACCATTTCGCAAGGGACCAAGATCCCCTTCTCATCGGTCAGCGATCAGGGCACCGATGTCCAGTTTGAAAATGCCGAACTGAAGCTCTCGGTCACGCCCGAGATCAATCCGGATGGCAGCATCCTGCTCGAAATCGACACCTCGAACAGTTCCGTCGGTTCGGTTGTACCGACGGCAACAGGTGATGCGGTTTCGATCGACGAGAAGAAGGCCCAGACCAAGGTTCTGGTCCGCAACGGCCAGACCACGGTCATCGGCGGAATCTTCGTCGAACAGGAGATAGATTCCCAGTCAGGCGTACCGATCCTCATGAACGTACCGGTTCTTGGCCACCTGTTCAAATCGACCAGCAAGACCAAGGATCGCCGCGAACTGCTGATATTTATCACGCCACGCATTGTGGAATCTTGAATAAGCCTTTAAAATAGCACATGGAAAAGGACAGGAATCCCCTGTCCTTTTCTGTATCGACAACATTAAAGAGATGCATTTCATTCTGTCGCAAAATATCTTTCTCACCGGCTTCATGGGGGCAGGAAAGACAACCACAGGCCATTCACTCGCCGGGCTGACTGGTTGCCCGTTCCATGATCTCGACAGTATGATTGTTGCTCAGGAAAAACGCTCCATAACAGATATTTTTAAAACAAATGGAGAAGAATACTTTCGTCATTGTGAAACAATGATATTGTCAGGGCTGAAAGAAAAAGGTGTTGCAGTCTATGCGACGGGTGGCGGCATTGTGATGCGCGAGGAAAACAGAGCCATAATGAGGTGCAAGGGCAGGATAGTTTACCTGCACGCCAATTGGGAGACCCTGCGTGGGCGGCTGCAGGGCAGCGTTGACAGACCTCTGATCGATCAGGCAAAAGGCTGGCATGAACTCGAGCAGATGTGGCTGAGCCGGTTGTCCGACTATCAGGATGCGGACCTTATTATCGATACGGATGCGATCACACCTCTGCAAGTCGCACAGAAAATCGTCTCGCAATTGCAACTGGAAATGAAAGCATGAACAAGATTATTGTCGGCCTCGCCGAGCGCAGCTATCCAATCTGGATCGGGCAAGACATTTATGCTGACCTGGGTGTCGCGCTGCAAGATATCAAATTCCCGAAGAAGGTCGCTGTTGTCACGAATCCGACAGTTGGCGATCTGTATTGTGAGCAGGTCGTCGATGAACTCGTGCGTTCCGAACGTCAAGTTGACGTCATCCGTATCCCCGATGGTGAGGAGTATAAGACGATCGCCACCCTCGAAGAGATTTTCGATGTCCTGATCGACCGGCATTTCGACCGATATTGCGGTCTGGTCGCACTGGGCGGCGGTGTTATCGGTGACATTACTGGTTTTGCAGCGGCTGCTTATTTGCGCGGGATCCCGTTTGTGCAGGTTCCGACAACCCTTCTGGCACAGGTAGATAGTTCAGTGGGAGGTAAAACCGGGGTCAACCACCCCAGGGGAAAAAACCTGATCGGTGCTTTTTATCAACCTCAGCACGTCCACATTGACGTCAAGGTTTTGCAAACCCTGCCGCAAAGAGAGTATGTCTCCGGGCTGGCCGAAGTGGTCAAGTACGGTATTATCCAGGACCTGGAGTTTTTCGAATGGCTGGAGGCGCACCGCCAGCAGCTTGCCGAAAGATCCCCTGACGCTCTGATTCATGCCGTAATGATGTCTTGCCAAATCAAGGCGAATGTTGTAGAAAATGACGAAAAAGAGCAGGGATTAAGGGCCTTGCTTAACCTGGGACATACTTTCGGCCATGCCGTGGAGACGCTTGCCGGATATGGCGTGATTAAGCATGGCGAGGCCGTATCCATCGGCATGGTTATGGCCGCCCAAATCTCACACCGTCTCGATCTTTGCACTATTGACCAGGTCAACCGGATCAACGAGTTATTGACATACTTTGCATTACCGGTGACGCCACCCGATTTTTCCGTTGCCGATTATCTCGCTGTCATGCAACGTGATAAGAAGGTCAAAGATGGGATGGTCAGAGTTGTGTTGAACCACGGCCTCGGCTCGGCTGATTTGCATCATATCATTGACCTAGACATCTATTTAAAAGAGCTTCTAACCTGAACTGGGGACAAGACGATGACAAAGGCGAACAGTGGAGGAAGTCTGATTGGCAAGATTGACAGTTATTTGCAGATTGTCGCCAAAGACCCGAGTTCTACCGCGTTTGTTCCTCTTGCCGAAGCTTATCGTCAAGTGGGCTTGCTCGATGATGCCCTTGAAGCGACCAAGCTGGGAACGAAGATGCTCCCTCATTTCAGCCCAGGTTTCTCTGCAATGGGACGAATCCTCGGACAAATGGGACGCATTGACGAGGCGATGAAGACCTATGCAAAAGCCTTGAACATTGACCAAGAAAGTCAGTCGGCCCTGGTGGGTTTGGCCCGCCTGCACCTGATTCGGGGTGAACGCGATCAGGCACGCAAAATTCTTGCCCAGGCAAAAGAATTTCATCCCGATGATGACAAAATATCCGATATGCTCAAAGCTCTTGACCTGCCCAGGCCATGGGAGCAGATCAAGCAGGCCCCAGCGCTTCAGGCTCCGACAGTGACGACAGAGACCAACCTTGATGAGGAAGAAGAGCCGATCCCGACCGCCACCCTTGCTGAAATCTATGCCAAGCAGGGACTGACCGATAAGGCGATCAAAATATATAATGAGATGCTGGATAAAAATCCCGGCAACAGAGATATTCAGGAGCGCATCCTACAGCTGCAAAAAGAGACCGGCAGCGAACTTCAACCTGAGACGGTTCCGGACAATGGTGTCGCGGCCGAAGTAAAAGACAGCTCGCCGCTGGCGGTCATGCAGCGCTGGTTGTTCGTGATCAGACAGGGGAGGGCAAATGTTCAATGAAATTCTGCAAAAGATAGTTGTTGAAACAGGGGGTGGTATTGGCGCCGTCCTGATGGGTTATGACGGTATCGCTGTTGATCAGTTCATCTCTCCCGAGGAAGAGGTCGACGTGCAGATGGTCATTATCGAATACTCCAACGTACTTAAAGAAATCCGCAAGACGGCGGAGATCCTCAGCCTGGGTGATATGGAGGAGATTTCGATTCGTACAGATCGTTTTATTATCGTTATCCGTATACTCAACAGCGAGTATTTCGTTGCATTGATCATCCACCAGGATGGTAACTTTGGTAAAGGCCGCTATCTCATGACCCGCGAAAGTAGCAACCTGGTCGAGGCGCTGGGCTGATATGAAGCGAATTCTTGTATTGCACGGGCCTAACCTGAATCTGCTCGGGCAACGGGAACCAGAGGTCTATGGACGTCAGACGCTTGCTGATATCGATATGGAGCTCGCCGGGCTTGCAGAAGAGCTCAACCTGGCAATCGACACTTTCCAATCGAATCACGAGGGCGATCTGATCGATCGGATCCAAGCCTCCGCACATAACGGTTTTTCCGGAATCATTATCAATCCGGGAGGGCTGACCCATACCAGCGTAGCCCTACGCGATGCCATCTCTGCCATTGAATTGCCTGTGATTGAAGCGCACTTATCGAATATCCATGCGCGGGAATCATTCCGTAATCATTCTTATGTTGCCGGTGTCGTGGTTGGCCAGGTCTCCGGTTTCGGTGCCGCGAGCTACCTGTTGGCATTGCGTGGCCTCGCTGCACATCTTGCCTGAATCATTCCTGCAGCCATGAACTATTCCCAGCGCAGGCAGAAAGCTGTTGACCTTCTGACCGGTTTGGAGCTGGATGCCCTGGTCCTCTGCGAACCGGAAAATATCCTTTACCTGTGCGGGTTTACCGGCAGTGACGGCGCTTTGATCATCTCGACGGAACAACTTGTCTTTCTCACCGATTCGCGTTATACCACACAGGCCGGTATTGAAGTTTCTGCGGATAAAATCGAAGAGTACAAACTCAAGAATGATGCTATCGTCGCGGTGCTCTCTTCCCAGACGGTCAAGCGAGTCGGGTTTGAAGCAGGTCTGGCGGTTGGAGTGTTCAACGATCTTCGCGAAAAAAGCGGGCAGGACTGGCAGTGGCTGCCCTTACAGGACGAGATCCAAAGCCTGAGGCTGCATAAGTCGGCAGATGAAATTCGGCTTATCGAAACCGCTGCCGAGCTGAACCTTGCCGGCTTTGCCGAGGTCAGGCAAATGATCCGGCCCGGAGTCAGGGAAGTAGAGATTGCTCTGGCGTTAGAGTTTGCCCTGCGCAAACGCGGCGCCAAAGAAAAAGCTTTTGAGATCATCGTCGCCTCCGGAGAACGCGGTGCCTTGCCCCATGGTGTGGCATCCGACAAGCTGCTCGCTGAAGGTGAACTGGTGACAATTGATTTCGGTTGTCGTTATTCGGGCTATCATTCGGACGAAACGGTCACTTTTGCTCTCGGTCGTGTTGTCGATGAATTACGCAGAATGTATGATATCGTCCAAGAAGCGCATGACCGCGCCATTGCCGCTGTCGCCCCGGGGATCGGCCTGGTAGAACTTGACAAGGTCGCAAGAGACTATATCAAGGGGTGCGGCTACGCAGAGTATTTCGGCCACGGCCTGGGGCACGGCGTCGGCCTGGCAGTTCACGAGCCACCGGTTGTCGCGTCGCGCAGTAAGGCCATAGCAGAAACCGGCATGGTATTTACCATCGAACCGGGCATATACGTGCCTGGCAAGGGCGGTGTCAGGATAGAAGACATGGTATTGGTGACCGCGGATGGACATCGGGTCCTGACGAAAATTCCCAAGACGTTTGAGAACATTCTGTTAAGATAATGACTAACTGCGTTTATTTATCCCGGGCTGTATGTACAGCACTGGCGACAAGGAGGTAGATATATGGAAATCAAGGACCTGAAGACCCTGGTCAAGATGATCACCGAAACCGATATTACCGAGTTTGAAATGGAAAATGCCGACGAGAAGATCGTCATCAAGCGCGGCCCGGAAAAAGAATATGTTCAGTTTGCCGCCTCGGCTCCCGCTGTCGCACCGGCCCCCGCCGCTGCACCGGCCGCCTCACCTGCTGCGGCCCCTGAGACTGCAGTCCCTGCCGAGAGTGCAGCCGATGACAATTATGAAACGATCAACTCGCCGATAGTCGGCAGTTTCTACCGCAAACCGAGTCCGGAAGCTGATAGTTTCGTCGAGGTTGGTGCGGTGGTCGAAGCCGGGCAGACCGTCTGCCTGGTCGAGGCGATGAAGCTCTTCAACGAGATCGAGGCTGAGTTCAAGTGCAGGATCATCGATGTCCTCAAAGAGGACGCCGCACCTGTGGAATTCGGCGAGCCGCTCTTCAAGGTGGAACGCCTCTAGTGTCCTGACAGACGAACGATAAAGAATTCCAGGCACTAAGGAGGTATTGATGTTTCGTAAAATTCTGATTGCCAACCGCGGCGAAATTGCCCTGCGCATCATCCGCGCTTGCAAGGAACTGGGCATCCTGACGGTCGCTGTTCATTCCGATGCCGACGCCGACGCCCTGCACGCGAAAATTGCCGATGAAAGCATCTGTATCGGCAGCGCCCCGAGCAGCAAGAGTTACCTGAACATGAAGGCCATCATCAGCGCCGCGGAGGTTACCGACGCCGAGGCGATTCATCCCGGCTACGGCTTTCTCGCCGAGAACGCCGAGTTTGCCGAAATCTGCCAGAATTGCGGTTTGACTTTCATCGGCCCGACCCCTGAAAACATTCGCTTGATGGGTGACAAGATCGCCGGCAGACAGTCCGTTATCAAGGCCGGTGTGCCGATCCTGCCAGGCACCAAGGAAAATGTGCCGACCGTCGAAGACGCACAGCGGATTGCCGAAGAGATTGGCTTTCCAGTCATCATCAAAGCCACCGCAGGTGGTGGCGGCAAGGGGATGAAGGTTGTACATTCGCCAGCGTCCCTGCCGAACCAGTACGCCATGGCTCGGGCCGAAGCGAAGGCGTCTTTCGACAACTCCGACGTTTACATCGAAAAATTCTGCGAGGATCCGCGACACGTTGAAGTGCAGTTGATTGGCGATAATCACGGGGACGTGATTCATCTTGGTGAGCGCGACTGTTCGGTGCAGCGCCGCCACCAGAAACTCATTGAAGAGGCCCCCTGCCCGGCAATCACAGCCAAACAGCGCAAGGCCCTCTGTGCCTGTGCTGTCGAGGCAGCCAAGTCGATTGGTTACACCAGTGCCGGTACCATGGAATTCCTGCTGGACAAGCAGGGGAATTTCTATTTTATGGAAATGAACACCCGTGTCCAGGTTGAGCACCCTGTGACTGAGATGATCACTGGCGTTGATATTATCAAGGAACAGATCCGGGTGGCTTACGGTGAACCGCTGCGCTACCAGCAGAAGGATATCAAGATCAACGGTCATGCGATCGAATGCCGGATCAATGCAGAAGATCCGGTCAAGTTCACGCCGTGCCCGGGCAAGATCGACGGTTACCACCCGCCCGGCGGACTCGGTGTCCGCATCGACAGTGCAGTTTATGACCAGTATACCGTTTTGCCGCACTACGATTCGATGATTGCGAAACTGATCGTTCATGCCGATACGCGCGAAGAAGCGATCAAACGGATGGCCCGTTCTCTCGATGAGTTTATTATCGGTGGAATCAAGACGACAATCGAATTTCACCAGCGCATCATGAACAACAAGGATTTCATCGAGGGAGATATTGATACCGGTTTCCTTGAACGACTGAAGCTTTAAAACACAGGCCAGGGCTCCCTGGCCTTTGTTTTTTCAGGGGTTTTACCTCAATGCACGACTGGCGCCTGATAAAATCCGGTTTTCAGCCCGGTGCCATAAACATGGCTCTGGATGAAGCGTTGTTGTCTGCGGTGGCCAAGGGTGACTCTCAACCTGTACTGCGCTTCTACCGCTGGCGACCGGCAACGGTGACCATTGGCTATGCCCAGTCCGTGGCCACGGATATCGACCTTGAAATCTGTCATCAGGCCGGCCTCGATGTCGTGCGCCGGTCAACCGGAGGCAGGGCCGTACTGCATGACAACGAAATCACCTACTCGGTGATTGCCCCGTCCGCCCCCGGCCTGTTCGGCAGCTCGGTTCTCGACAGCTATCGCGTCATTTCAGAAGTCCTGCAGAAGGCTCTGCAGCAACTTGGCTTGCCGGCAAAACTGGTTGCCGGTCGCTCGCGCAGTAGCCAGCAGCATGCCACCAAGGCGGTCTGTTTCTCCGCGCCATCTCAATATGAATTGGTTATCGAAGGCCGCAAGGTGGCCGGTAGTGCACAGAAACGCCATGGCCAGGCGTTTCTGCAGCACGGCTCGATCCCGCTGGAAATGGACCTGCCCCTTCTGGGAAAGGTTCTCAAGGCCAGTAACCATGCCGAGACGGCAGGTCCCCTTGACAAAGTGGGTTGGCTAAATAATTGGGCAAAACAACCGCTGACGGTTGCCGAGGTTGAAGCATGCATTATCGATGAGTTCTCGAAAGCGATCGGTTCCTCGTTGAAAGATTCCGGGCCGACTGTCGAGGAACTGGACGAAGCAGAAAGGCTGCGTTGTGAAAAATATGGCCATTCCGACTGGAATATGATGCGCTGATCTCGGTGCTTTTGGTTATGATTGATGATTGAACAGAATTCATCTCCCGTGCTAGTATTCGCATTCTAAGGACATTGACTTGGAGGCAGATATGAACCGCGCAGCAATCCTTGTTCTTCTTTTGGTCGTTGCCGTCTTCTGCATGGGAATGGGAGGGCTTGGCGGGCAACCGGCAGGTACGGTCCCGGATACGGACGTCAACATAAAAGCTGAGGTCAAGGACCGTGACGGTGAGACGACCTCTCTCGAGAAGTTTTCCATGTCCGGCAAAACCTCGCTCAACGCCTGGCGAGGGCAGGGCCAGCTGACGATACCCTTCGCGAATATCGATATGATCGTTTTTGGTCGCAGCAACGGTGACGCCGTCACGGTTGACGTCAAACTCAAAACCGGTGAGTCGATGGTGCTGAAGGTCCGCTCACGTGCGCAGTTCTACGGTTCAACCGGCTTCGGCACTTTTCAGATCAAGTCAAAAGATCTTGCCCTGATTGATTTCCCCTGATGCAGAGTGGCCCGACGGATCGGTTGATGCGGCGACTGCTCTGCGCTTTTCTTTGCACTTATCCTTTACCATAGTCACCGCATAACATGTCACTAAGAATCGGACGTATTGCCTACCTGAATGTGGCGCCCTATTTCCATTACCTCGAAAAGCAGGGGTTTTCAGGAGAAATCGTTGCCGGTGTCCCTGCGGAATTGAACAGGATGCTTGCCGAAGGTGCGATAGATGCCTGCCCCTCGTCATCTTTCGAGTATGCCCTGCGTGCAGACGATTACCTTTTGCTGCCTGGTCATTCGATCAGCAGCATCGGGCCGGTCCACAGCGTTCTGCTCTTTACCCCGGGGCCTCTGAACACTTTGCCCGGCCAGGAAATCGCCATAACCGGCGAATCTGCAACCTCGATCAACCTCTTAAAGGTCCTGCTCATGGAGTTCTGCCGGATCGGCAAGGTTTCCTTCAAGGTCCCGGACCGGGCCGTGGAAACCTGTCTGCAGGACGGCCAGAGTGCCCTTCTGATCGGTGACCGAGCGCTTGACGCAGCACGCAATTGTCCCCTGGGGGGACAGATCACCGATCTTGGCGCCTTGTGGTACCATTTCACCGGGCTGCCGTTTGTCTTCGCCTTATGGATATTACGTCGTGAGGCGGTCGAGAAATTTCCCGATGATGTGAGCGCCCTGGCGATGCAACTCCAGGCCTCACGCGCCTACGCCTTCGAGCATTTGCCGGAGATGGCCGCCCGTCTGTCCGCAGGCACAGGCTTTTCCGCTGCGCACCTAGAGCAGTACTGGCATGACATCTCTTACGATTTGACCGATGGCCATATCGAGGGCCTGCGACTGTATTTCGCGCTTTGTCATAAGCATGGCCTGCTGGAAAAAGAGCCGGGTTTTCACTTCTTCGCGGCAAGGTAATCTTCGATGATTCGTGCGTGGTCGAAGCAGAGTGGGGCGGGCAGGTCATCGGTCCGGAAGAGCCGGACGTTTTTTGCATCATCTCCGGCGACCGGGAGGCCCTCGGCATCAGCGGTGAATACGATTGAAATGTTGTGTTGCCTGGGGTCGCGGTCCGGGTCTGAATAAGCCCGGAACTGTTGCAGGTTGCTGAGTTCCAGGCCGGTTTCTTCACAGGCCTCGCGCATCGCGGCTGTCTCCAGTGATTCGCCGTAGTCGACAAAACCGCCCGGCAATGCCCAGCCACGAGGTGGGTTCGTGCGCTCTATCAGAACGATTTTTTCGCCACAGCGAATAATGATATCGACTGTGGGAAAGGGGTTGCAGTGACGGTTTGCCGGTTTGCCGCAGTGCGGACAAGTTGACTGAGACGGCATGTGAAATCCTCCGGTTGACACTTTGTTCACAATTGCACTAATAATAGCCGAACTTCAAGCTTTTTGCCCGGGTGGCGGAACTGGTAGACGCAAGGGACTTAAAATCCCTCGG
>JBFLJZ010000229.1:0-4990 GCA_040882925.1 Desulfuromonadales bacterium | reverse complement strand
CCGGTGGAAAATGGCCAGGGAAAGCATCTATATCGTCTATACCGAACACGATGGCCCGGATTTCCAGTTGAGTGACCGGGTCCTGCCCTCCTGGCAGGCCGGGGAGGACCCGCTCAGCGATTAGTTGAGAAGGTGCGCAGGCGGGTTTAATCTTCTCCCTGCTTGCCAAACAGGGAACTCGGCGTGATAATGAACAGGTGGCAGAATGGCCCGATTTGTTACAGGAGATGATCATGGCGTTTAATCTGAAAACCAAGGTCTGGCAGACCGGTGCACTGGATTGGTGGGCCATGCTTGGTAACGAAGATGTCTACCTGGGGAGCCGGGAATTCCCCATGCCACCGGAAGAAGGTGACGAATGGCATGTGAAAAAGACCGGCGACCTGTTCAAGATTATCGATGGTGAAATCCGCAAAGTCGGCAACAAGCCGCATACAGAAGCACCATGGATGTGAATGCTTGCGAAATTGTCCAGATCCCGGTTGCCGGCTCCGATAATTTTTCCTACCTGGTGATCTGCCCGGAAACCGGCAAGGCTTTTGGTGTCGACCCTGGAGTCTCGCCGGAGTGCCTGCTGCAGGTTGTCAGGGAGCGTGGCGTGACCCTTGAAGTGTTGGGCAACACGCACGGTCACGGTGACCATGTCGCCGGTAACGCAGAGGTCATCAGGGCGACCGGGGCCAAGCTGGCAGCAAGTCCTATCGATGTGCCGGCTCCGGATATCCCCTTGGCTGAAGGCAGCCGAATCGAGGTCGGCAAGCTGACGATCGAGGTCCTGCATACGCCCGGGCACAGCCCCGGGGCGGTTGTCTTCAACCCACCGGGGGCGCTGATTACCGGGGACACCCTGTTTGTCACGCGTTGCGGGCGCGCCGATTTGCGCAACGGAGACCCGGCCGCCCTTTACCACAGCCTGCTGCGTTTGGCGGCTTTTCCGCCGGAAACAAAGGTTTTCCCGGGTCACGACTACGGGCCGAAGCCGAACTCAACAATCGCCTATGAGCGGCAGCACAACGAATACATCAAGTGCCCCGACCTGGAGAGCTTCATCAAGCTGAGGATGGGATAAAATCGGGGCAGCGGACAGTGGCCCGGGGGCTGGGAAAATCATAGATACCAAGCGGGCAGAGGAATGATTTCTTCTCCCCGCGGGATTGTTGCGGCGGCTGATTCTACCTTCGGCTTTTGGTTTGGTTTGCTTCGATGAAACCGGGTACTGGCTAGGTTCCAGAGAAATTTAGTGTCCTGAAAGTCCCAAGGTAATAGAAGAGTTGCTGCAGACATCACTCATAAGAAAATCTGCATAGAGTGTCTCGGGAGCCTGGTTTATGGGAATTTTGAAGAATTTCAAGGGTGGCTGGCGGACATACGGATCATTTTCTGAGAGGTGTGTCAGTTACCCTGGTGTTGACATACAGATGATTTAGCTGCGCCTCAGATAAATCTCTCTCCGATGTCCAACGGCTAAAGCTAAAACAACAAGTTGCTTATCCTGAATTTCGCAAATAACCCTGTAGTCCCCAATGCGATAACGCCATAGACCAGCCATTTCCCCACGCAAGGGTTCTCCAAAATGCCTGGGGTTCTTACAACCTTCAATACGATCTTCAAGCCAGTTGAGAAGCCGTTTTTGTATAAGCTTGTCTAGCTTGCGAAGTTGCTTCTCGGCATAGTCGCTCACCTCAACTGTCCAAGCCAAGGTCTTTCCTCAAATCTTTGAGAGATTTACTGCTGCGAGTCTCTGCAAGGGCCTGTTTCGCTAGCTCGAGATCTTCGTTGTCTTCCAGGTAGCGTACAATCGCTTCACGCACCACGGCGCTTCGATTGCTGCCTTTGGATTTAGCTAGCAAATCAATCTCTTGTTCTAAATCTTTTTCCAATCTAATGGCGAACATAAGTGCCTCCATAAATTCGTATTACATTGTATAACAAAAGGCGGTGACTATTCAATGAGAAAAGGTTGGTAGGGTTGATGCGCTTCTGTGTCAACAACCGGTGCTGATACACTTGATTTCTTGTCCCAAGGGCGTCCGACTGACACAGTCTCTAATGGTAGTCCTCTTCCCTCTGGTGACGAACCGCTAGAATAGTGACAATGTTTTCTGCCTCAATTTCAAACAGGGCAACATATCCGCCATCTCCAAAACCTATCACCATCTCCCTCAGGAAAGGATTATCAGGAGACGCCTTTCTGCATGTGAACGGAAAGTCCTGAAGCAGGTCTATGCTTTTTCGAATAGCATCAAGTGCCCGTCGCGCGGCCCCGAGATCGCTCTCAACCAAAAATTCGTAGAGCCGCAACAGGTCTTCTTTGGCAGCTTTCGTGTAACGTACTCGGTACTTCACTTGCGAGCCTTGGCATCAGCTTGAGACAGCATCTCTTCCATTTCAGCCAAGACATCACCTGCAGCAAAGTATTCCCCCGTGCACTTCGCTTCATCACGAGAAGCGAGGCCGCGAGCGATAAATTCTTTTTGTGCCCGGCGTGACTGAATGCTTGCACGCAGTGCCTGCTCCATGAAACTCGATAGTGTTTCGCCCTCTCGCAAAACACTTTCTGCATCATGGCGCAGTTCGGGATCGACTCGAAGTGATGGCATACTTGCTGTTTTCATAACGACCTCCTTGCGTTGCAATTGCAATACATTATATCGATAACGTCAGAGAAGGACAATGAGATTTCAAATAAAAAGCTCCCAACAAATTGTTTAGGAGCTTTGAATTACGAGTCGTCGCTGACACATGCTCAAAACCGTTCCGGGAAGCGTGCAACTGACACACTAATCAAATACAAAAATAGCATTGATCAAGCTAAACCCCAACTCCTTCAGATAAAAGTTAGATGACCCCTCAGACAATGCTGAGGACATGTTAGCGGTATGCGATTTTCAATGAATCTATATTCTTTTTCATGACAGTCATAAAATCCCCTCGCTCAGGCCTGTTGCCGCATGTATCGAAGACCACGCTTGCCACGCCATGGGTTTTAAGCCGATCTATTGATTCGGAGACAGGCGTCCCCTCCCAAAGCATATACACAGCCGGATGTTCCTCTAAAATCTGCTTGAGTTCATTCCTGACCTCTCACCTGTCTCATATTTTAACCGTCAGTCTCTTTTCCCCAATCAAACCCAAACGGGTTATTCAGACAACCTCGGTCCACGTTGCAGCACCCGCTCCAGGGCCACGTCGGCGAGGTGGAAATCGTAAAACGCCTTGACCTTCTCGTTGCGGGCGCGGGTCAGAAATTCCTGCGCGTCGAGCAAGTCGACGGTGGTCGCGACCCGGGCCTTGTAACGGTTCTCGTTGACCCGATAGTTCTCTTCGGCTTGCTCCAGGCCGATCTCTGCGGTGGCCAAGTTCCCTTCGGCGACCTGCATCTCCTCGAGAGCGAACTGGAGCTGTTGGGTCAGTTGCTCCTCGGTCGCCCGGATCTCCTGGATGCGTGCCCGGATCTCCTGCGCGCGAGCGGCCATCTCGTAATGCGTATCGAAGCCGCTGAACAATGTCCAGCTCGCTTCGATCATCGCCCGTGAATCGCTGTCGTAAACGTTATCGCTGGTATTGGGAATGGTGCCGCTGCCGAAGCGCTCATAACTCAGGACCAGGTCGACCTCCGGCAGGAAATCTCCTTGAACGGCCCGGCGCCCGGCACGATCTGCATCCAGCCGGTTAACCAGGAAGCGCAACTCACTCCTGGCAAAAAACATGTCCGCCTGCAGATCCGGGAAATGATAGGCCGGGATCTCCGGACGGAGCTTGAGATCGTCCAGCTGACTGACATCTGCACGGGGCAGTCCGAGTGTCCGCACCAGGATCTGACGGGCGATGGCCAGGTCGCCTTTTGCCCGCAGGAGACGTTGCCGGGCCGTAGAGAGTTCGACCTCCACCCGCAGCAGGTCGTTGCGTGCTATCAGTCCTTCCCGCAGCCGCAGGCTGCTCTCGTGTCGCTGGCGTTCCAGCAGTTCGACACTCTTTTGTTCGGTTTCGACATTGCGTTCGGCCCGCAGGACTTCGATGAAAGCGGCCTTGACGGCCAATACGGTATCAGCAACGACGCTCTGGCGTTGATAGTTCGCGGCATCGGCAAGGAAATTCGCTTCCTGCAGGCTGTACCAGTCGCTGCCGCCGTTGAACAGGTTGTAGCGGGCACTCGAGAAGACGGTGCTTGCCTCATCCTCATCGAGGACCGGGTCCCGCTCGCCGGTCCAGTAAGAATAGCCGACCTCAAGGCTCGGCCAGAATGGCGCCCGCGCCTTGTCCGACCTCGACCCGGCGGCATTCTCCAGGGCCACGAACTGTTGGATCTGCGGATTAAATTCCAATGCCTTTTCGACGGCTTGATCCATGGTCAGGGCGGGGGCGGCCTGACCGGTCAGGAGACAGATCGTCAGACAGAGTGCCAGTATTCTCATGGCAGCACCTCGTTGGTTACGGGACGTTTTTCCATGCGGATGACAAAAACCAGGATGGCCGGGATAACGAAGACGGTGAAGACCGTCGAGACCGCCAGCCCGCCCAGGATGACACTACCCAAGCCACGATAGAGCTCTGTTCCGGCACCCGGTATCAGAACCAGCGGCAGCATGCCGAAGATACTGGTGGTGGCGCTCATGTAGATCGGGCGCAGTCGGCTGCGAGTCGATTCGATCACCGCTTCGCGGTGGGCCATGCCGTTGCGGAAATTGTTCAATGCCTGGTGGACGATCAAGATCGCGTTATTGACCACCACGCCGATCAGAATGACGAAACCGAGCATGGTCAGAACGTCCATCGGCTGCGGGGTAATGAAGATGTTCAGTAGTTTGAGGCCGATGAAGCCACCGGCGCCAGCCAGCGGCACGGTGAGCATAATGATCAGCGGGTAAATGAAGTTGCCGAACAGCGAGGCCATCAGCAGGTAGGCAATTAAAATAGCCAGCAGGAAGTCCCATTGCAGCACTTCGCGAGTTTCTACCAGCTTGGCAGCGGCGCCGCTCATCTCGACCTG
>JBFLJZ010000228.1:0-4688 GCA_040882925.1 Desulfuromonadales bacterium | reverse complement strand
GACTCTTACCTGCCGGAACAGTCAGCTTATTCAGTTGCTGGCTGAGCGGCTACCACCTGTTCAGAGGTCTCCGCAGCAGGCGCCTTCCCGCTGTCGGCCACCTCAATCCAACCTCCTTTCATGGCTCGATAAGTATCCACCAGGCGGGTCAATACCGCCGTCTTGGTTTGCACGTAGTCAAGCTGCCCTGAGAAGAGGCTGCGTTTGGCATCGAGTATTTGCTGGTAGCTGGTGATCCCTGCGTCGTATTGAGCATCGGCAAGTTTCGCATAAGTCTGCAATGCGTTGGCCCTGTACTCAGAGACTCGGTAAATAGTCATTATTGGTCTAATTACGTTCAAGGCCTGGTCAGTTACAGGATCAAACCACCGAAAACGAACCCCAGAGCTACGGCGATTGCTATGGTGCAGACACCGGGGATCAGGAACGGATGATCAAAGACGTATTTACCGACCCGGGTTGAGCCGGTATCGTCAAATTCGACTGCAGCAAGCAACGTCGGATAGGTCGGCAGAATAAACAGGGCACTCACCGAGGCGAAGGCAGCGATAGCCGCCACCGGGCTGACGCCAAGAGCCAGCGCCGCCGGCATCAGGGCCTTGGTGGTCGCGGCCTGTGAGTAGAGCAGCATGGCGGCAAAGAAGAGTACCACGGCCAGCATCCACGGGTACTTTGTCAGCAGGGCACCGGCAAAGACGTTGATCTCTTCCATGTGCGCTGCGACGAAAGTCGTGCCGAGCCAGGCCACCCCGAGTACGCAGATGCAGGCACTCATCCCCGACTTGAAAGTCGCAGCGTTGAGAATGTTTTTTGCATCGACTTTGCAAAACAGAGTGATCAGCGTCGCCGCGCCGAGCATGAAGGTGATGATCGCATGGTCACGCTCGAGGATCGGGTTTTCGATCAGGTTGAAGGTGGAGCTGATGGCCATGGCATAGGAAACCACGGCGAATATGCTGATGCCGAAGATCATCACAGCCCGTTTGGCTTCCGGAGTAATCTCCATCTGCTGATCATCCACGCTATCCATCGAGACCAGGCCCTTGGCCAGGCGATCCTGGTAGACCGGATCGTCCTTCAACTCCTTGCCCAGAAAGTTGGCGATAAAGGCACCGAGCATGACAGCGATAAAACTGCTCGGGATGGCGATCATCAGCAGTTGCACGTAATCCACGCCGACCTTCTCCAGCTCACTGGAAAAGAAGACCACGGCCGCGGAAATCGGCGATGCAGTGATACCGATCTGTGCGCCGACGGTAGCGATGGAGAGCGGCCGTGACGGCCGAATCCCTTCGCGCTTGGCCACTTCCGCAATGACCGGCAAGGTCGAGAAGGCCGTGTGGCCGGTGCCGGCAAACATGGTCATGGTGTAAGTGACGATCGGCGCAAGGAAGGTGATGTACTTCGGGTTGCTCTTCAAAATTCTGGCGGCGATATGCACCAGGTAGTCAAGTCCCCCGGCGACCTGCATAGCGGCGATAGCAGCAATCACCCCCATGATGATCAGGATGACGTCCACCGGAATGGCCCCCGGTTTCAGGCCAAAGACAACGCCGAGGACCAGGACGCCAAAGCCGCCGGCAAAACCGATGCCGATACTCCCCAGTCGTGCGCCCAGCCAGATAAAAAACAACACGACCAGCAATTCAAGGATCCACATGTCAACTCTCCTTATTTCTGCCAGGCATCGTTATGCAACACCGGGACACATCTCTCAGGGGATCTGGTAAGTACCGTTCAGGTTCAGCGTTTGAGCGGTCACCGACTCTGCTCCCGCCTCCTTCTGCACAGTGACCGTCAACCAGGCGAATGATAAATCACCGCTGATCCCTTCAAGGTGATCAGTCCCGCCGACAATGCTTCCGGTAACCTGGTCGTCGGTCTGCATTCGATCGCTTTTCAGCGTAATGTAGAGTTCCGGACCGTCGAGATCCTTCCAGACGCAGCGGGCGGTCATGCCGGTCGTGGTATCAGCGAAACCGACACAGGTTGACCAGTAATTCTTCTTCTTGCCAAGTTCTGTCTGCAGGCTGACATGGCCGGAGATTTCGAACGTGTAGACTTTTCGATCACCGAAAGGGAAAAGTTTTCTGGTCCCGTTGGCAACCCAGGAGCCTTCGAAGTCACCGACCTCGACGGCCTGACTCTGCGTTACCGCGCCAGCCATCAGGAGAAAAACCCCATAGAGAATTCCCCAACACAATTTCTTTGTCAATGTCGCGTTCATGCTTTCGTCCTCATGGATGCGTGGTTATTGCCCGACAGTCTCATACCAAAATGTTCATCAGGAAGAAGACTCTCTCCTTGCTCACTAGCACGAAGTTCAACGAGACTATTTCAATTTGCGCGGCTGGGTCATATTCTCCGGCTTGAGCATGTCATCCAGTTCATCTTTGGTCAGCCAACCCTTCTCCAGCACCAGGTCATAGACGCTGCCCCCGGTTTTAAGCGCTTCCTTGGCGATAGCGGCTGATTTCTCGTAACCGAGTACCGGGTTGAGAGCGGTCACCAGGCCGATGCTGTTTTGCACGTATTCAAGGCAGCGCTCGACGTTCGCCTCGATACCGACGATGCAGCGGCTGGTCAGAGTGATCGCAGCGTTGCGCAGGATCATCAGGCCATGCAGCAGACAATATGCCATGATCGGCTCAGCCATGTTCAGTTCCAGTTCGCCGGCTTCGGCGGCCATGGCCACGGTGACGTCGTAGCCGATGATGGTAAAGCAGACCTGGCTGACCATCTCGGGGATAACCGGGTTGACCTTGCCCGGCATGATCGACGAACCGGGCTGCATCGGCGGCAGGCGGATCTCATACAGGCCGCAGCGCGGCCCGGAGGAGAGCCAGCGCAGGTCATTACAGATTTTTGACAACTGCACCGCGGCACGTTTCATATTTGCGGACATCTGCACGAAGCTTCCCGCATCCTGGGTGCCCTGCACCAGATTGACGGCTTTGCGGACCGGCAAACCACTCACCTTGGCCAGCTTCTGCGTCACCAGGTCGGAATAGCCGGGCGGGCTGTTGATGCCGGTACCGATGGCGGTCGCTCCCATGTTGATCTCCAGCAGGCCGTCGGCAGCCAGCTGCATGCTTTGCATGGCGGTGCCGATCGTAATGGCATAGGAGCCGAATTCCTGGCCGAGGGTCATGGGTACGGCATCCTGGTTTTCGGTGCGACCCATCTTGAGGACTTGGGAAAACTCCTGTTCTTTTGCCTCCAGGGCCGCCTTGAGTTCGCCCAAGGCGCTTAGGGTGTTCTGAATCGAAAGATAGACCGCCAGCTTGATTGCGGTCGGATAGGCATCGTTGGTCGACTGGGAACAGTTAACGTCGTCGTTCGGGTGCAGGAACTGGTATTCGCCCTTATGATGGCCGAGCAGCTCCAGCGCCCGGTTGGCGATGACCTCGTTGGCGTTCATGTTAGTGGAGGTCCCCGCCCCACCCTGGATCATGTCGACCACGAAATGCTCATGGAACTTGCCGGCCAGGATTTCGTCACAGGCCGCGCAGATCGCCACCATCTTCTCATTGGCCAGCACTCCAAGTTCGCAGTTGGCCTCGGCGGCAGCCTTTTTGACGAAGGCGAGGGCATCGACAAGGTGTTTGGAATTACTCAAAGGTAAACCGGAGAGGTCGAAATTCTCCCTGGCCCGCAGGGTCTGTACGCCGAAATAGGCGGAGAGCGGCACGTCCCTTTCGCCAAGAGAATCGTGCTCGCGGCGTACGGCGGTTAACGCCACATCGGGACCGGCCTTACCCGCTATCTGGTCGGCCGCATAACGCAGCCGTTCTGATTGTCGCGACGCAACACGGGCAACAATTCGATAAAAGATGTCAGGCTTGTTTTCGCGAACCTCCTGCCAGACTGCCAGCGGGATCTGCAGGACGGTCACTCCGTTACGGGTGAATGCACTGGTGGAATGTGGGGTGTCATCCATCAGTGCTCCCTCGGCAATCATAGCCCCCAGCCCCAGGGTCGACAGGTGGGTCACTTTTGCCTGGGCACCGCAGACGATCTCAACTTCGCCCTCTTCAACCCAACCGACCCAGAGCCGCGGCGTTGATTCGTGGAAAAGATACTCTCCGGCAGCATATGTTTTACGTTCTCCCTGCTGCGCAATTGACTGCAACTCCTCGAGGGCTACGCCCATGGCTTTTGCGGCATTGGCCAGAAGTTTTTCAAGCTGTGACATGAATGTTCTCCTTAAGTTTATATTTGATCCTTGTCAGGCGTGATGAACAATGGCAGACGATTGTCCAAGGCTACAGGTACAATCAGCTATGTAGAGGGTATGAATAACAACTTAATATTAACTGCAATTAACTACTTTGCAAGGAGCAGGAGTTGAAAAGAAGAAGGGCTTGAGAAAGGACGAAGTTAATTGGTCGATGCGTAAGATAGGAATAGATTGATCCATCTGGGCTTGAGTACTTAAATTAACCGGCCGACTCACAAGATGACAACGGGCCCGTCTCTTTTGGGAGTTGGCCCCTTTGTCATCTTGCTACTCTTGTCGTCAGAATGTCTGGCAAAAGTCTTTTTGTACTAAAATTTACTCATAGGTCAATATATAGTCCATGAAACAGACTAATCTATAGAACTGATCAATACAAAAAAATGGTTATTGTGTAGATTTGGTTGTTATCATTTCAAGATTTATTTAACTTGAGAAAGGTTAAAGGCTT
>JBFLJZ010000227.1:0-5864 GCA_040882925.1 Desulfuromonadales bacterium | reverse complement strand
CTTCATGAGAAATTAATCGTCCCGAGGTACTTGGTTACGCTAACTTCAATGTGATTAGTAACTTAGGTCGGACTTTAGCATAAAGGCAGGTTAAATAAAACTTAAAGCTGGGATGATCAGAGCAGGCCTCTTCTGTTCTTCACTGAGGAGGCACTCACACTGAAGAGTCTCATGTAAGTGCCCCCAATCCGAAAAGAAAGGGCCTTATCGTGCTTGCCCGCCAAAGACTTCAACCAACGGAACGCCCGCCGCTCCCGAAGGCGGCTTGATACCAAGAATCGCTGTCAGAGTTGGCGCAACATCAACGGTCAGCACCCGGCGTTCGATATGCTGCGCGGGGATATTCGCTCCGACAAAAACAATCGGCACGTAGGTATCATACTTCCAGGGGGAACCATGGGTCGCGGCCACACTCAGGCCGTCAAAATCATTAATAAACCAATGCGGTTTAAAGACCACATAGATGTCACCGGAACGGTTCGGGTTGAAGTTCTTGAGGATTGCCTGGTTCAGCGCGGTATCCGGCAGGTTTCCCTCACGCAATGCAGTGCTGCCGACGGCCTGGGCAATTCCCTCGAATTGCAGCAGTTCTGCAGCGATCGCCTGCTCAACCTCGCGAGGATCCAGCTCACGTTGCTGGATCACCTCTTGATTGAGGTAGACATAAGGGTGATTGTAGCCGGAAATCAGCTCCTTATCGACACCGAACTCATTTTTTAAAGCCGCCAGAGCCGGCTGCTTGTCCCATTTTTCAGGGTCAGAATAGCCAGCGTCAATGCCGAATTCATTCAGGTAGCCAGGCACCTCCGGGCCCCCGTGGTCAGCAGAAAGGACGATCAGCGTATTGTCGAGACCAACCTGCTTGTCAATGAAGGCCAGCAGATCGGCAAGCGACCGATCAAGGCGCAACAGGTTGTCTTCTGTTTCCAGGCTGGACGGACCGAAAATGTGTCCAACGTAATCGGTGGAAGAGAAACTGACGCCGAGAAAATCGGGAACATCATCCTGGCCCAACTGCTCCTTGCTGATCAATTCCTTGGCAAAAGACAGGGTCAACTCATCCCCGGCTGGGCTCAGCGTCAACAGGGTTGTGTAGTATTTGCCGTCCGCTTCTCCGTAGGGGTGCGGGAAAGTCCTGCCGAAGCCGGCCAGGTCGGTTTCCCAGGCCTTGTCATCGGCATCGCCGAACAGGTAGCTGCCCTGATCATGCAACAGCTCCCAGGCTTTGCCGGAATAGGCTGAGGAGAGCTTGCGCGCGTTCCACTCGCTGACCCATTCGGGGTAAGCGTCGTAGTAGTAATTGCTGGTCACGAATTCACCACTGGCCTTGGAGAACCAGAAGGCTTTACCGGCATGTCCGGCCATCGAAACGGCGCCGCGATCCTTGACCGACACTGCAAAAACCTTGGCACGGCCGGCGGTATTGAGCGCCAGCTCATCGCCGGTCGTTGTGACCATGATCGCTGACGGCGAGCGACCGTCGCTCTTGGCCGCCTTCTGGGTCGAATCGATCTCGGCATCCTGGTCGACACCAGCGCCGACCGTCAGCAGCTTATAACGGTCATCCTCGATGTTATACATGGTCCGGTTTTCGGTGCGGTCAAACCAGACGTTGCCGATCATACCGTGTGTGGCAGGGTGCGCTCCGGTCGCCAGGGTTGCATGACCGACGATGGTCTCGGTGTTGGCGTGAGCATGATGAGCATCCTTATAGACGGTCCCCTTCTCCCAGAGGTAGCGGAAACCGTTTTCATCCAGGCGGTCATAGTAACGGGTCGGTAGATCGCCTCGCAGGGCATCAATGGTGATCTGTAATACCAATTTTGGAGCAGAACTCGCCTGTACAACAGACACAGTCAGCATGAAAGCACACATTAAAAGACCAAACATAACCTTCAACTTAGCTGATTTCATAACGTAAACCTTTACGAACTATCCGTAGCTTCAAACTAAAAGCATTTAGAAAGGGGCGCACCGTGAATGGTGCGCCCCTTGAGATGAGTATAACCTCAGTGCGAGGCAGGCTGTTGCATCTGTTCCATAACCTTGTCGAGACTAAAACTGGCCGCTTTCTGACGTGGCGGATAATCCTTGAATGTCTTCAAGAAATTCCCAACGTAGGCCTGTGCAGGCACCAGCAGAAAGGCTCGATCAAGCATCCAATCAAAATAAGTGTTCGAGGTTATTGATGCTCTCTCATAGGGATCACGCCGGAGGTTTTCAATCATAGGAACTCGCATCGGGACGAAAGGCTCCATCCAAACACGGAAGGTGCCAGTGGCCTTCTGCTCCATGAAGATGATCTTCCAGTCGCTATAACGCAACGCCGTCAAATCGCCGTCGTCAGAGAAATAGAAGATCTCCTTGCGCGGGCTTTCGACCTCGTCCGGGTTTTTCAAGTGCTCCGTGAGGTCATAGCCATCCAAATGAATCTTGTAATCACGAGAAAGTGATTTAGAGGTGTATCCGTCCAGCAAATCTTCCTTGATATCTTTCTTGCCAGCGGCAGCGACGAAGGTCGGCAACCAATCCATGTGATGCACGACACCGTTACTGACCGAACCGGGCATGATCACGCCAGGCCAGCGAACGGCCGCCGGGACACGCCAGCCACCTTCCCAGTTGGTGTTCTTTTCGCCTCGAAAGGGTGTAGCGGCAGCATCGGGCCAGGTGTTGTAGTGTGGACCGTTATCAGTCGAATAGTGCACGATGGTGTTGTCTGCTATCCCCAACTCATCGAGAGCTTTGAGGAATTTGCCGATATGCATGTCATGCTCAATCATGCCATCGGCATACTCGTCCTGACCGCTTATGCCTCGCAGCTCCTCCTTGACATGGGTGCGGAAATGCATGCGCGTTCCGCTCCACCAGACAAACCAGGGTGTTCCTTCCTCGTGAGCCTTCTTGATGAATGCGATAGCGACATCAGACGTATCGTCATCGACGGTTTCCATACGTTTTTTGGTCAGCGGGCCGGTATCTTCAATCTTCTGTGTCCCGTCAGCCTCGGCCCAGGAGTGAATCACGCCGCGCGGGCCGAATTTCTTCTTCAATTCGGGATTCTTGAAGTAATCCTCATTTTCCGGCTCTTCTTCTGCATTCAAGTGGTACAGGTTGCCATAAAACTCATCGAAGCCATGGTTGGTTGGCAGGTGCTCGTCACGGTCACCGAGGTGGTTCTTGCCGAATTGTCCTGTGGTATACCCCTGGTCCTTTAACAACACGGCAATGCTCGGATCTTCAACCTGCATCCCTTCCTTGGCGCCCGGCAGTCCGACCTTCGACAGGCCGGTGCGGAAAACGCTCTGACCCATGATAAAAGATGAGCGACCAGCGGTACAGGATTGCTCGCCATAATAATCAGTAAAAAGGATGCCTTCATTGGCAATCCGGTCAATGTTAGGGGTTTTATAACCGACCAAACCCCTGGTGTAGGCGCTGATATTACTTTGGCCGACGTCATCACCCCAGATCACCAAGATGTTGGGCTTCTTCTCAGCTGCCTGAACCTGGGTTGCAGCCGGCGGTATAAATACCGTCATAGCAACTAGAGCAAAACTCGCGAAATAAAATCTGTTCAGCCTCATGACACTCTCCTTTCATTTTGGGTTCGTCACAGGGTGTAATGTTTTCCGCCATTCTAAATGTCCCAGAAAAGTGACAAACGGTGGTTACCCCTCTTAATTAATGAGCTGAAGTTCTTTTCTTCTTGTATTTCATGGTGTTTTCTTAAATCCCACAGCGGATTGCTGCTGCGTCACCGCCTCGTAATAGATGCCCACAAGCATGACAAATGGTTAATGTTTAACAATAAAAGGTGTTAAAGATTAAGCAAGCGTTGGTAAAAAAAAAACGGCGAGCAGAGTCTTAACTCTGCTCGCCATTTTGATCATCAATTTTAACCACTCATCAATCTGTAAGAGTATCAATTGCAGGTGGCTCGTGGGCAAACGCACCTTTCTCCGGAGTCAGGTCCTTGGCTCCCGTGCCTGGTAGAATCTCGAAACCTATGTCGAACTGGACAAGCATAGACTTCAGCTGATCGATTGGCTTAGGGTCGCCGACCAGTTTGGCTTTGCCGGATTTGATCTGCTCATCCATGCTGACGACGCCCATCATGGTTTTCTCGAGATCGGCACGGTCGATAGTGACCGTCAGGTCCGCATCTTCAGCCTGGAAACCAACGATGTTGGTCAAGGTGGCATTACTCAGCTCAACCACGAACTTTTCGCCATTATCAGGTGTCACCAGATTGATGACGAACTCCGTTCCATCCGCCTTTTTACTGTCGAGACGAATCGCGAGGAAGTCAAGCCACAGCTCGGTCGACATGGCGCTGATCATGTCGGGGCCACTGGTCTTGGGTGAGGCTCCGGAGGGGATGCCGTTACGCAACTCATAAGCACCGGCCAGGAAGCTGTTGCGCACACTCGGGCTTTCTTTCTGATAGCCAATTTGCTCATAAACATCCGCCAAAAGATCTTTGGCGACCTGATTCTCGGGTTCGGCAAAAACCAGTTTATTGAGGATCTCCATGGCATGGCGATACTTACCTTCGTTGTAGAGCTCCTGGCCCTTTTTGATAATCGGCTCGGCGCCACCCATCATCTCCACATAGAGTGGAGCGGAATCGCGCGGAGAGAGTGGTATCAGGGTCGCCGGGTTTGCATCCCAATAGCCCAGGTAACGATTGACCACTGCGCGGCTGTTGTGTTCTTCAGAGCCATGGTAGCTATGAGCGGACCATTGATTCTGCAAGCTCTTCGGTGGTTTGTAGACGTTGTGAATTTCATTGACAGTAACACCCGAATTGGCAAGATGCAGCACTTCGTTATTCAGGTTGGCATAGATGTCACGCTGGGAGCGCATGACTTCCTGGATACGATCGTTCCCCCAACGGGGCCAGCTGTGCGAAGCGAACATGACTTCGGCGTCTTTGCCAAAATGATAGAGCGCTGCGTTGATGCCCTTTGACCATGCGAGGGCGTCGCGTACCAGTGCACCGCGCAGGGTGTAGATGTTATGCACTGTCCCTGTGATGTTTTCCGCAGCCCAGAAGGCTTTCCATTCCGGGAAGTAGGTGTTCATCTCCGCCGGTGCTTCAGTCCCCGGGGTGTTCTGGAAGACCATCTTGACACCATCAACTGTCATCTCCTCGAAATCATCCTCGACAATAACGGTTGGTGGAATCAGGCCCAGGTTGCCGGCTGCCGTATTCTTACCAATCGACTGATCAACATGGCCGAACGGGCTACGCGGCAAAAGCACACCGTACTGATAGAAAAGGCGTCGCGTCATAGCGTTGCCGGCATAAACATTCTCGGCCACAGCGTGATCCATGAACCCTACCGGAGCAATGATCTTGACTTTGCCGCTCATTACGTCCGCCTGGTCAGCCACGCCGCGGACGCCTCCGAAGTGATCGGCATGAGAGTGGGAATAGACGACCGCGACCACAGGCCGCTCACCGAGTTTCTCGTTGATGAACTTTAGGGCAGCAGCAGCGGTCTCTTTGGCAGTGAGCGGGTCGAAAATGATCCAGCCAGTTTCGCCCTTAACGAAGGTGATGTTGGCGAGGTCGTAACCGCGCACCTGGTAGATCTTTCCGGGCAGCACTTCGTACAGGCCATAAGCCATGTTAAGTACGGCCTGACGTTGAAGCGAGGGATGGATAGTGTCGTATTCCTTATCGGTCAAGAGGAATTCGTAGCTGCCCATGTCCCAGGCGACGTGACCGGCCTCGGCCATGATCTGCTTGTACTCTGGTGCCGCGATAAAGCCCTGTTTGGCTTCATCGAAATCACGCTTATCTTCAAAAGGCAGGGATTTTCTCTGCCCGTTCTGGAATTCGACAGTAAACTCCG
>JBFLJZ010000226.1:0-14990 GCA_040882925.1 Desulfuromonadales bacterium | reverse complement strand
CGTCACCGAAGCTCTTTCGGTCGGTGAATTCCGGATGACCGAGAATCAGGATCATGGCGAACTGGCCACCGAGAATCGAACAGCTCGAATCGGCAAGGTTGCAGCCCAGCTTGAAGAGAATCTCGGTGACCTGGGAGACGATCCCGGGGCGGTCGCGGCCAACGATGGTCAAGGCGAAATGGTTCATGGCGGACTCCCTCTTTGACAAGGCTATTAAATAACTCTATCTTTTTATCACAATTTCAGAGGAGACACTAACTCTTTGGAATGTGGTACGTGGCCCGTGGCTCGTGGATTTTAGTTGTCTACGAACCACACACCACGGACCACGTACCGGTTTAAGCATGCTAAATCCTAAAGATTTAAAAATTGATTATTACCGCGGCTCCGGGCCCGGTGGTCAGCACCGCAATACCAGTGAGACCGGGGTGCGCATCACCCACCTGCCGACCGGTATTGTCGTGACTGCGACGGAGTCACGTTCCCGCCATGCGAACCAGCAGCGTGCCATGGCACGCCTCGAGGAGAAACTTGCCGCCCGGCTGAAAAAGCGGCGGCCAAGGATCAAGACCCGTCCCGGCAAGGCGGCCATCACCAGGCGTCTGGACGCCAAGCGCAGGCAAAGCGAGAAAAAGAACATCAGGAAAAAGGTTGATGACCGGGATTAATGCTTGTGCAGTTTTTCCGTGAAGATCGTGATTGCCAGGCCGTCGGCCATGGGACGCAGAACGCATCCCCCGCCGGTCCCTTTATGCCCGCCGCAGTCAATGCAGCAGAGATCCTGCCCTGGGCGTTGCTCGGATGGAGGCTTGTTGCGCCGAGCTTCTGCTTCAGTAGACGAATCGCAGCAAAAGCCCGTTGAGCAGAATGGTGCCCAGCACCAGGCCGAGATAGAGGTGCAGGCCGATGCGCAGTTTTTGGGCGGTTTTTTCAATGAAGAGGGTTTTGCGCTGGACCCGAGTGCTCCAGATGGCGAACGCGATCGCCAGCCCGGCAACCAGGCTTTGCAAAAATGGCAGTTGCACCAGTTTGAAAGGCGGCAGCAGCAGAGTGGCGGTAATCATGCCGAGAATCCAGAAATGGCTGACACTCAACAGCTGGTGTCCCGACATCTTGCCCGGCAGAACCTTGAAGCCGGCTCGCGTGAGCTCCTCACGGTCAGGCAAGGCCAAGAGCCAGTAGTGTGGCACCTGCCAGAGGATCATCAACAGGGCGAGTGAGAGGGGACGGGGATCGAGCGGATCACCCCCGGCAGCGATCCAGCCGATCAGGGGCGGCAGGGCACCACAGGGGGTGCCGGCGATCACGGCCAGGGAGGACAAACGTTTCAGTGGCGTATAGACGGCCAGGTACCAGACAGTGGCTGCCAACCCCATCAGGCTGGCCGTTGTGCCGGACGTGGCGAGCAGAATGCCCAGTCCGCCGCTGGCAAGCAGCAGTCCCACTGCCATACCGGCTCCCGGGGCCAGATCACCGCAGGCGAGTGGCCGGCGGCAGGTGCGGCGCATCAGGGCATCGGTGAAACGCTCCTGGACCTGGTTGAGGACCGAGCAGGCGGCACTCAGCAGGAATATCCCCCAGACGATTGCCCAGAGCGACAACCATGGAAGGTAAGGACTCGCAGCCAGTGCCCCGGCCAGCGCCGAGAGCGCAACCATTGCCGAGAGCGGCAGGCGGATCAGGCGGCTCAGGGCCGTCAGGTTGGTCATGGTATGAGATTGGGTCTGCATCGTTGATTCTATCGATCCGGATTACTTGCGTCAGCCACAAAGACGCTGAGGCTCAAAGAAAGCTATGCCATTTTGGCAAAAACGCTATTCAGAGAATCTCTTTGTGCCTTGGAGCCTTGGTGGCCGGTAACGTTTATCTGTAGGACATCTTATTTCAACGTTTCCATCCAGCTTTGCATCGCCTTGATATCGTCATCGCTCAAAGCCGGATAAGGCGGCATGGCTGGCGGGTAGCCCTCGTTAATTTCCGCGCCCGGTTCCCGGATCGCCCGGATTAGATACTCTGTATCCGCCTTGACCTTGACCGGTTGGCCGTCCCTGGTGACGGAACGTTCGCTGCCGATCAGCCCTTTGAAAGTCGGGCCGACCTTGCGGGTGCCGTCGATGCTGTGGCAGCCCAGGCAGCCATTCTGGGTCGCCAGGGCTTCTCCGCGTGCGACCGGGTCAGCCGGTGCAGCAGGGGCGGCAGGCTGTTCAGCCTGCTTGGCGGTGGCTGTTTTTACTGCCGGCGACTCGGCAGATTTTTGCTCGGCGGCTTTTTCAGACGCGGCAGGTTCGACCTGCGCCCCGCCTGCTGCCGGCTCCATCAGGTAATCCAGGATCCCGGTCAAATCCTCTGCCGGTATGCGTCCCTCATAAGCAGGCATGGCCGGCGGGTAGCCTTCGACGATCTCTGCGTTCGGCTCGAGAATGGATTTCTCTAGGTAGGCGCGGTCGGATGTCAGAGTCCGGCTTTCACCGTTCGCAACAACCGTCACCTGGCGGCCGGCGATCCCCTGGAAGGTCGGGCCGACCATCGGTGTGCCATCGAGAGAGTGGCAGCCGAGACAGCCGTGCTTCTGCAACAAGGCTTTGCCGGCATCCGTCGCGAGCGGCTTGTCTTCGAGCCAGGCGGCAAATTCGGCGGCGGGAATCGCTTCCACGGTTGTGATCATGTCGGCGTGGGCGACACCGCAGTATTCGGCACAGAAGAGATCGTAGCTGCCCGGTTCTTCAGCGACAAACCAGGCGTAGGTTTCCATGCCCGGTACGCAGTCGCGCTTGACCCTGAACGCCGGTACGTAAAAGCTGTGCAAAACGTCCTCGGCGATCAGTTTGACTTTCACCGGCTGGCCGACCGGCACGTAGAGCTTGTCTGCACTTTTGCCATTCTCGTAGGTGAAGAGCCACGACCACATGCGGGCCGTGCCCTGGACCGGTATGGCGTTGTCGGGCACCCGCCGCAGCGAGAGGTAGCCTTCCCAGCCGTACCAGAACATGACAAAGACCAGGATTGTAGGGATGATCGTCCAGGTGACTTCCAGCCATACGTTGTGGTCTTTCTGGCTGATCGGCAGTGGTTGCCGCTTGCGGTTGTAACGCCATACGAAGTAGACCATGGCCACCGTGATGCCGAGCAGGGCAACGCCGCAGATGCCGAAAATGACATAGAAGGCTGTATCGACAGCTTCGGTGGTAGTGATCAAAGGTTGCGGATTCACGTCAGCTCCTAACGATAGAGAACGTCAAAAAAGTTCAGGCCGATAAAGATCGCCAGAATTGCCAGCGCTGACAACAGGGCGAGCTTGAACAGCCAGCTTTCGTATTTCATGTGCATGAAGACTGCAACGACCAGTGCCGACTTGAACGTGGCAATGCTTAAGGCCACCCAGATGTTCAGCGGGCCGAGGTTATACTGGGCGACCCAGACTGTGACGCCGGTCAGGATCAGCAGCGCGATCCAGATGCCCATGAAGGTCTTGTAAGGGACAATGTGTGCGTGTTCTTCGGACATTTTAAAACCTCGTGATCAGTGATCTGTGATCAGTGATCTGTGACCCTTGTTTAATGTTGGGTTTTCCCGGTCACCGATCACCCGTCAGTGTAAGATCAAGTAATACAACGGGAAAATAAAAATCCAGATCAGGTCGACCAGGTGCCAGTAAAGGCCGGCGTTTTCCAGGATAACCCAATCGTCGGCATTGACCCGGTCGTTCTTGATCAGGAGCATGGTCCAGGCCAGGACCAGGCCGCCGATCACCACGTGGATGCCGTGCAGCCCGGTGGTCAGGTAGTAGATGTTGAAAAATACCATCTCGCCGGGTTGCAGCTCTTTCAGGTGTTCCGAACCGGGATAAATGCCGTGATCAATCTTGGCACTCCACTCGAAGTACTTGTTGATCATGAAGATCGCGGCGCAGGCGATCGTGGCGCTAAGCAGGCCGAGGCAGAGCTTTTTCGCGCCGCGCCGCAGGGCGGTGATCGAAACGGCGACGAACAGGCTGCTGGTCAGCAGGACCAGGGTGTTGCCGCCGCCGAACCAGACGTTGAGCTCCTGGCCGGCAGAAATGAATTCCTGCGGATAGCGGGCCAGGTAGACGGCATAGAGAATGAACAGCCCGCCGAACAGCAGCACTTCGGTAAAGAGGAAGAGCCACATGCCGAACTTGGCGGCGGTATAATCCTTATGGACATGCCCGCTCATAGGATCCCTGCCTTTTTGTAGTCGTAGGGGCCGTGTGTGACCACCGGGTCGGCTTCACCGAAGTTTTCGTGCGGCGGCGGCGAGGGGACCTGCCATTCCAGGCTGGCCCCTCCCCACGGGTTGTCACCGATCGGGTCGCCCTTGAACAGGCCGCGGAAGATGTTGACGAACATCAGGATCAGGCCAATGGCGAGAATCCAGGAGCCGAGGGTGGAGAGCTGGTTCAGGCCTGTGAATTCCGGGATGTAGTCGTAGTAGCGGCGCGGCATGCCCTGCATGCCGATGATCTTCATCGAGATATACATGATCAGGAAGCCAATGAAGATCACACCCCAGGACACGGTGGCCACGGTTTTGTCGTACATGCGGCCGTAGATCTTCGGCAGCCAGTAATGCATGGCGGCAAAGAAAGCCATGCCGGTACCGCCAAACATGACAAAGTGGAAGTGGCCGACGACGAAGTACGTATCATGGACGTGCACATCGGTTGCCGCGGCGCCGAGCACCAGGCCGGTCAGGCCGCCGATGGTGAAGAGCAGGATGAAGGAGAGCGCAAACAGCAGCGGTGGATCGAGCAGCACCGAGCCCTGGTACATCGTCGCCAGCCAGTTGAAGACCTTGATCGCCGACGGGATGGCGACGATAAAGGTCAAAAACGAGAAGACCAGCACGGCCATGTCGCTCATGCCGCTGGTGTACATGTGATGCGCCCAGACCAGGGAGCCGGCGAAGGCAATGGCGATACTCGAGACGACAATCGCCTTGTAGCCGAAAGCCGGCTTGCGGGAGAAGACCGGGATGATGTCCGATACCACACCCATGCCCGGCAGGACCATGATATACACGGCCGGGTGGGAATAGATCCAGAACAGGTGCTGGAACATGATCGGATCGCCGCCCTGGGCCGGGTCAAACATGCCGGTGCCGAGTACCCGTTCAGCAAACAGCAGCGCCACGGTGATGCCGATGACCGGGGTGGCGAGAACCTGGATCCAGGCCGTGGCGTAGAGTGACCAGGTAAAAAGCGGGATGCGCATCCAGGTCATCCCCTCGGTACGCAGCCGGTGGATGGTGGTGACGAAATTCAGCCCGGTCAGGATCGACGAGAAGCCGAGCAGGAATACAGCGAACGCCGCCAGTGAGACGTTGGTGCCGGTTTGCGCGGAGTAGGGGACGTAGAAGGTCCAGCCGGTATCCGGCGGACCGCCGCCGGTGAACAGCGAGATGATCGCCAGCAGTGCGCCGCTGATGTAGAGATACCAGGAGAAGAGGTTGAGCTTCGGGAACACCACGTCGCGGGCGCCGATCTGAATCGGCATGATCAGGTTGCCGAAGGCCGCCGGGATGCCGGGGATGATGAAGAGGAAGATCATGATCACGCCATGCAGAGTAAACACGGCGTTGTAGGTCTGCGGCCCCATGATCGTCTCCCCGGGTGCGAACAGCTCGAGTCGGAGCAACAACCCGAGAAAAACTGCGACGCAGAAGAAGGCGACGATGCACCAGAAGTACAGCAGGCCGATGCGTTTGTGGTCGGTCGACAGAAGCCAGTTGAAGACACCTGGATAAATTTTGTCGTCTAAAAAGCCGCGGTTGCCGTTTGCCGTGGCAGTCACATCACTCATAAGTTTTCATCCTTCGCTGCGTTGATTTTCTTTTTGGGCTTTTTGCCGCCGAACACAAGGAAGGCGGCGAAGATGGCCAGGGTCGTCAGAATGACTGTGGCCGAGACGCGCAAGATGTTGAAGACGTATGTCTTCTGCTCCGGATCGAAGCTGAAGCAGTACTGTACCATTTTACGAATCGTCGTGCCAACTTGTCCTGACCTGGCTTCGTACAGGGCCAGGGTCAAGTCTTTCGGCACCACGTGGGTGCCGTGCAGGTAACGTACGATCATGCCATCCGGGGAGACGACAAAAAATACCACCGGATGTAAAAACTCGGTGCCGACCTTCTGGAAGTGGTAGCCGGCAGCATCGGTCAGTTGCCGGATCGTGTCAATGTCGCCGGTGAGGAAACGCCAGGCGTTGTCGGGATACTGGTTTTTCATCGCCGCATAGTAGGTGTTGCGGCTGCGCTCGGCCAGCTCAGGCTGCTCATTTTCGTCAAAGCTGAACGAGATGACCTGGTAGTCCTTGCCGGCCTCGAGCTTGAGCCCGGGCAAAACACGGGCCAGGTCGCCCTGCAGGAAATGGCAGACATTCGGGCAGCGATAATAAACTGGGGCGATCACCGTCGGCATGGTGATCAGGTCGGCCAACCTGACCAGTTTACCCTTTTCATCGCGGAAAGTCAGCTCGAGGGGGAGATGGCTGCCGAGTTTTTCATCGAGCCCGACTTCGGCTGCGCTCTCCTCGGACTGCACAGGATGCACGTGGCTGTCCGCCCCGTCACCGGCTGCGGCATGTTCACGGTGTTCCATGCCACCCATGCTGTCAGCTGCCTGGTGCGTTTCACGCTCCAGGCCGGACGGTTGATTGTGCTTGTACTGGGGAACCGCAGCGGACACGGGGACGTTGAGCAGTAGGAGCAGGATAAACAGGCTGCAGGTGATGGCTGGAAAATTTTTTGCGCACCAACAATAGCCAACCGGTTTTTGCATATTCACAGGGTCCTGTAATTCAAGGATTCAGAAGTGGATAATCCCACTAATGATATCAACTTTGGGAAATTTTGCAATTGTTACCCACGCGTTGCGTGAATTGCGAAAATCAGGGTCTTCTGGTAGCATATGGTGCCGCAAGCCAAGGAGAATAGCCATGGATGAACTGACCGCACGTATCGTCGAAATGGAGATTCGCTTTACGCATCAGCATCAGCTGATGGAAGAGCTGAACGCGGAATTGACCGTGTCAAACAACCGGATTGATCGGCTCGAGCGCGAAGTTGTCGCCTTGCGTGAAATGCTTGGCAGCATGGGCCCCGAACTGACCCGGTCTCCAGACGAATAGCATGACTGACAACCTCAAACGGATTTTTCTGGAAGCGTGTGTTTTGATGGCCTTCGGTGCGCTCTTCGGCCTGACCATGAATCATCAGCTGGTCCTGGACGCCTTCGCCGGACGCCTGGTCCCGCAGCGGCCGGTGGGCGATATGCAGGAGGAGCCGCAGGAGAAAGTCCCGTTGGCTTATCCGATGCCAATCCTGCTCGATGAAGTTCAGCAGCTGATGACCGAAGGCGGGTTGCTCATCGATGCCCGCAGCCCGGAACTGTTCGAGGCGGGGCATATCGAGGGGGCGATTTCCCTGCCTCTGGTCGATATCGAGACTGTCCTGCCAGATTTTTCCAGGCGTGTCGACAGGGACCGTACTGTCGTGACATATTGCAGCGGCTTCGGATGTCCCGATTCGTTCGATCTCGGCATGCGGTTGATCGAAACAGGCTACAGTGATGTCCGGGTTTTTGAAGGCGGTTATCCGGAGTGGCGCGATGCCGGGCTTGCGGTTGCCGGAGAGGGCCAATGAGTCGTGCTGAAGGGCTGTTCTATCATCTGTGCCGGCTGACCCTGGCTTTGGTCTTCGTCTACGCCGGTGCGGTAAAAATCCAGGATGTCGTCGCTTTTGCCGGTCATGTGGCGGCTTACCAGATCTTGCCGTACGCCATGAATTACCTGGTCGCGGCGACCCTGCCATACGTCGAGTTTCTGGCCGGCGTCCTTTTGCTGTTGAACGTCCGAGTTCGCCCGGCACTGGTTGCGATCGGTGGCATGACCCTGGTTTTCATGGCCGCGCTGGTCTCGGTGTTGTTGCGTGGGCTCGACATTGATTGCGGCTGTTTCGACCCGGCCGGCGGGGAGGATGTCAGCGCCGGGGTGGCCTTGCTGAGGGATGTCGGTTTGATGGCCCTGGTCGCCTTGACCTGGTTTATGCGCAGCCGTTTGACAACGCGAAGCGCGAAGTGCGAGACGCGAGGCGAGGAAGCCCTTAAAGCTAGGTGAACATTATTTTTTACCTTTAATCTGTCGCTATTCTCCTATCGTTCTGTAATTTGCAGAGTGTTTGAGGTTATCCATAATCAAATTTGACGGTGATTTTTCGCGCTTCCCATCTCGCGCTTCGAGTTTCTTATATGACCTGGCAACAACAGCTCGCCGACAGCATCACATCTCCGCAACAGCTGGCCGGCCATTTTGACATCGACCCGGCCCCGCTGCGGGCAGTGGCGACCCGTTACCCGTTGCTTATCACACCCCACTACTTAGGGTTGATCGATCAACCGGGCGACCCGATCTGGCGGCAGTGTGTCCCCGACCTGAGTGAGCTGGCAGTCGATGACCTGCCCGAAGATTCACTGAACGAGCAGGCTTATGCCCCGGTTCCCGCAATAGTGCACCGCTACCCGGATCGGGCTTTGCTCCTGGTGTCCGGGGGATGTGCCGGATACTGCCGTTTTTGCACCCGGAAAAGCAGGATCGGCACCAGGCGGTTGTGCTTCTCCAGGGCAGAGATCGACGAGGGCATCGCATATATCTCCGCAACGGCTGAGATACGGGACGTGATCCTTACGGGCGGCGATCCGTTTCTGCTCAACGACGCATACCTCGGTGAAATCCTGAACAGAATCCATCAGGTTGACCATGTCGAAATGATCCGCATCGGCAGCCGCGTCCCAGTGACCCTGCCGGATCGCATCACGCCGCAACTCTGTCGGCTTTTGTCGCATTTCCGGCCACTCTACCTCAATACGCACTTCAATCACCCGCGCGAACTGACAGCCGAGAGCGCTGCGGCCTGTGCCCGTCTGGCCGATGCGGGACTGCCTTTGGGCAATCAGACGGTGCTTCTCAACGGTGTCAACGACAGCTCCGGCGTGATGATTGCGCTATGCCGCGGTCTGCTGAAGATGCGGGTCCGGCCCTATTACCTGCACCACCTTGATCAGGCCCGTGGTACATCGCATTTCCGGGTGCCGGTTGAACGTGGCCTGAAGATCATTGCCGGGATGCGTGGACAGGTCTCTGGCCTGGGGATTCCGCAATACGTGATCGACCCGCCCGGGGGGGAAGGCAAGGTCGCGCTGTTGCCGGAGAATCTTCTGGAAATCGGCGATTCAATCAGGGTGCGGACGTCATCTGGAGTTGTCGTCTTGCCGAATCAAGGAAGATGCGAGGATTTCTAGCGCCGGTTCTCTGAACGGCTTTTGCGGCGCTGGCTGATCTGCCGGTTGTGCCTTGCGAGGTTGCGGGAAATCTGGTTGGTTTCATCTTCCGACAACAAGCCCTTCTCAACGAAATACCGGCCGATCCTCTTCTGCAGAGTCCGTTGATAGTTGAGCAGCGCTTCGACCTGGTGGGGCTTGAGGTAACCAAGTTCAATGGCCTTTTTGCCAAACCGTACCGCTTGTCCGCGGTGGCCGAGGACTCGAGCGACCTTGGCTTCGGACAACCATCCCCATTGCTGTGCTATGGCGCCGAGAGTCGGCCTTTGTCTCCTCTGCCAGACCAGTGCCTCAATCAGCTGCTGATACGTCACTTTCCCCTGGTAGAAACTGTACATGCCGAATTCCAGCGGAATGGATGGAATCGATAGCGGTTTGGCCTGCGGCCTCTGCGCTGTGCTGTAGCGCTTGGTTCTCTCGGTCCGATGCGGCGCTGTTTGTGCCGATCTGTTCCTGAACGAGGCCGAGTGCCGGCACGGGCGCTTTTCCAGGTACTCGATTAGCAGGTCGTAAGCCTGTCTGATTTCCCGGAAACGTTCCGTCTGCTGCTGGCGAATGTGCGGGGCAGAGCTGGCGTGGGCATCGGGATGATGCGCCTTGGCCTGGTTGCGAAAGGCCGTCTTGGCACCACTGGGCTGGAGATAGTTGAGGAACTCGTAGGACAGATTAACTTCTTTGCCGAACAGGGTCCGGCAGGCATTGAGCAGTTCTGTTTTAGAATTTAAAAACATGGGTGCCAGAAATCCGGAAATTTTTCATGTCCTGCTTTTTTTATAGCCTGTCGGCCGAATGAAAAACAAGCGCATTTTACCTTTTTACGGAGATTTTTTCCGCGTTGTGCATTTAAAGTTCGCCGGGGGTGAATGCCACGACATCATCGATTCTTTCAGCGCCGGTGATCAGCATCACCAGGCGGTCCAGACCAAGGGCGATCCCTGCGGCTTCGGGCATTGCAGAAAGCTCGTTGAGAAAGTTCTCCGGCAGCGGGTAAGGTCTCTTGCCGGCGGCTTGCCGCTGCCTTTCTTCCGCGGTAAACCGTTTGCGTTGCTCGAGAGGATCGGTCAGTTCCGAAAAGGCGTTGGCGAGTTCCAGTCCGTCAATATAGAGCTCGAAGCGCTCGGCAAATCGCGGTTCGCCGGTTTTGGCTCTTGCCAGGGCGGCCAAAGCCAACGGATACTCGGTCAGGAATGTCGGCCGCGTTTTGCCGAGATTCGGTTCAACCTCGGCGGTCAAAAGCTCTTCAAAACAACCGGTTTCAAGGGCCCGCTCCAGGTTCATCGCTGCATAGCTGGAGAAGGCCTCGGCAACTGTCAGGTTCTCCCAGGAGCCCGCCAGGGATATCTCCCGTCCCGCTCGCACAAGCTTCCCCTCCGGGAGCAGGTGCAGTAAAAGCCTTTTACACTCGGCCATGAGCTCGTGGTAGTCAACTCCCGACCGGTACCATTCGAGCAGTGAGAACTCCGGCAGATGATACTGCCCGCGTTCGCCATCACGCCAAACCCGGCAAATCTGAAAAATTTTTTCATGGCCTGCTGCGAGCAGCCGTTTCATGGCCAATTCCGGCGAGGTGTGCAATGCCCAGTCGCCGCTCGGCACGGCATCGATGTGTAGTTCCGGAGCGTTGGCTGGGATACGGTGCGGCGTCTCCACTTCGAGATAGCCCTGTCCGTTGAAAAAGGCCCGGACCTTCTGCAGGATGGCCGCCCGTTGCCACAGCAATGCTCTTTTCCGGGCGAGCGCCCAGTTCGCTGCCGTCATAATGCCTCTTCATCCACCCCTCTATCGAAGACTCGCTTCAGGGTGGCTACTGAGTCTTCCAGCATCAGGTAAAGACTCGGCACCAGCAGCAAAGTGATGAGCGTGGCGAAGAGGATCCCGAATCCGAGCGAAAGCGCCATGGGGATCAGGAACCTGGCCTGACGAGACGTTTCAAAAATCATCGGCGTCAGACCGCCGAACGTCGTCAGAGTCGTCAGGATGACCGGGCGGAAGCGACGCGTACTGGCCGCGCTGACTGATGCAAAGGCGCTGTGGCCCTCAAGGCGCTGCCGGTTGGCATAATCGACCAGGACCAGAGAGTCATTAACGACCACGCCGGCCAGTGCAACCATGCCCATCATGCTCATCAGGCTGAGACTGTAACCCATGATCAGATGTCCCAGGACGGCCCCGACGATACCGAAGGGGATCGCCAGCATGACGATCAACGGCTGCAGGTAGCTGCGAAACGGGATCGCCAGCAAAAAGTAAATCGCAGCCATGGCCAGGAGAAAGCCGGTCTTCAGGCCCCCGGTACTTTCTTTCAGTCTCGCCTGGCGACCCTCGTAGCCATAGGTCAGTCCGGGAAAGTCACGGACCAGGGCAGGCAGGATGTCGCTGTTGAGGGTGGCCTGGACCTGCCCGGTTTCACTGATTGGTTCGACGCCGGCCGAGACGGTGACGGTCCGCCGGGCGTCTCGCCGGTTGATCGAGGTGAAAGCCCTGCCGCGTTCGACGCTGGCGACCTCGAAGAGCGGCACGAAGGTGCCGGCCGGGGTGCGTATCATGAGGTTTTCGATACTGTGTTCGGTGTTTCTTTCATTGTCCGGCAGGCGGACGCGCACGGTGACTTCGTTGCGGCCACGCTGTTGACGCAGGGCCTCGTTGCCGGAAAAGGCATTGCGGACCTGCCGGGCAATCTCACGGGATGTCAGGCCGAGGCTTTCGCCGTTGGCCGTGATCCTGAAATCGAGCTGCTGTTTACCCGGCGTGAAGCCGTCATCGATGTCTTTGACATTGGCGAATTCTGCGAGACGCTCGGCAAGAGTGGCACTGGCCCGTTCCAGGGTATCGGTGTTACGGTGAGAAAGTTCAACCGTCAGTGCCGCACCGCCGCCGGGACCGCCGCGGTCTGATTCGTAGCGCAACGACTCGAGACCGAGAATCGGCCCGACCTCTTCACGCCACAGATTGGTCACCGAGCCGGTGTCTAGCGGCCGGACTCCCGGTGGCTGCAAATAGGCGATTATCTCCACGCTGCTTTCATTAACGAGAGCGAATATCCCCTGCAGAAGCTGACTGCCGCCATTGGCGGAAGCAACTTCTGCCATGCCGCTTATCAGCCTGTCGCGGATCATGCGGGCGTCTTCCACCGGGCTGCCGGCGGGCAGGACGGCTGTCACGACCGCCCGGTCCGATTCGACCCGCGGCATCAGAATCATGCCGATGCGGCCGCTCAGAGCGTAGCTGGTGACGGACATCAGGATGGCCAGGCCGACCGCGACGGTCATCCATCGCCAGCGGATGCACATCTCAAGCACCGGCCGGTAACGATTTTCGATAAACCGCGCAAGCCCATTACTGAAGCGCTGTTGCCAGGCGTGCAAACGTGCGGTCAGGCGGCTGGTCGGATCGCTGCGGGTGTGAGCCAGGTGGCACGGCAGGATCAGGAGGGCTTCGACCCACGAAATGATGAATACGGTTATGACGACAACGGGTATCGCCTTCCAGATTTTGCCCATGAACCCGGGCACGAAATAAAGCGGCAGGAAGGCCACGATGTTGGTCAGGATGGCAAAAGTGATCGGGATCATCACGGTGCGGGCACCGATGACTGCCGCTTTGGTGAAGTCGTAGCCGCGTTTTCGGTATTCGTAAATGTTTTCCCCGGCGACGATCGCGTCGTCGACGACGATGCCGAGGGCGACAATAAAGGCGAACATCGAAATAATATTGATTGATACGCCCGTTGCCGGCAGGAACATCAGCCCGCCGAGGAAAGAGATCGGGATACCCATGGTGACCCAGAAGGCAAGCTTGAATTCGAGGAAAACTCCGAGCAGCAATAGGACCAGGACCAGGCCGATAAAGGCATTTTTCAGCAACAGGTTCAGACGCTGTTCGTAGATTTCTGACCGATCGCGGTTGATGTCCCATTCGATGCCGTTCGGCAGGTCGGCTTCGATTTGTGTCATGGCATCCCTCACCGCACGGGATACGCCGATTGGCGTCTGGTTGCCGACCCGGAAGACTTTGAGGCCGATGCTGCGCTGGCCATTGTAGGTGGCGAAGCGGTCGCTGTCCTCGAAAGTCTCCCTGACCGTGGCAATATCCTCGAGATAAATAACCGTCCCCTCGGCGGTGCTGATAATCGGAATGCGGGCAAATTCCCGGGCCCAGTCGCGCCGGTCAGTGACCCGTAGCAGGATGTCTCCACCACCGGTTTCTATCGTACCACCGGGAATTTCGGTTGAGGCGGTGTTGATGATTTGCGCGACCCGGTCGAGAGTCAGGTCGTAGGCGCGCAATCGTTCCTGCGGGACGTCGACATGGATCTCGAGGTCACGGGCGCCCGAGAAGTCGATCTGGGTGATGCCGGGGTCCTGCAGCAGACGGTCGCGAACCTGTTCGGCAGTCTCGCGCAGGGCTCGTTCAGTGGTGTTGCCGTAGATCAGCAGACTCAGGACCTCGCGACGCCTGGTTTGAAGCGAAACCTGGGGGTCTTCGGCATCTTCGGGGAAGGTCCGGATGCGGTCAACTTCCTGGCGAACGTCCTGGTAGCTCTTTTGCTGGTCTGCATCCGTATGCAACTCGATACGGACCGATCCGCTGCCCTCGGCTGCGGTGGAGGTCATCTCCTTGATGCCTTCGATACCGCGGACAGCCTCTTCGATGGCCAGGATGATCCCCTGTTCGACTTCTTCCGGGCTAGAGCCCGGGTAGGCGACTCTGATCGATATTCTGTCAAGTTCGAAATCCGGGAAGACTTCTTTCTTGATCTGCCCGGAAACGAGGAGGCCACCCGCCAGCAGGACGAACATCAACAGGTTGGGCGTGATCCTGTTATAAACCATCCAGGCCAGCGGTCCTCGCTGCCAGGATTCTTTGCGCAAACGCTTCATTGCCGGCTGTTGCTCCCGGAAGCCACCGGAGCGTCTTCTGCACTCATGAGCCTGAGCGCCATGCCCTGCACCGGTGAAGGCAGGTTGGATATAATGAGTTTCTCGCCGGGGTTGATTCCGGCGGTGACCAGAACATGGTCGCGGGCGCGAAAGGCAATTTCAACCGGGCGGATATCGAGGTTGCCCTGGTCATCCATAATCCAGACCTGGTCACCGTCCCGGATCAGTTCCCGTTCGATCATCGCCGCCCGGGGCAGGCTCGCGCCTTCGATTTCAACCCGGACATAACTACCGAGCAATAGCTTCGGCTGCTCCTCCGAGTGCTCCTTCAGAGCCAAGGGATCGGTGACCTCGATGAGCAGTTCGACCATGCGCCCCTGCGTTTCGACCGTTGCCGCCATGCCCGTTGCCCGGCCCTCTCGATAAATGTCCGGACCCCAGGCCGCTGAATTGTAGATGCGTACCGCTGAACCCTGCTGACCAACTCTGGTCCATTTGACCTGGCTGGCTGCGATCGGAGCTTCAATCCAGTAAGTGTCGCTGTCGACCAGGGTTGCCAGGGTTGTCGACGGGGTAACGCTGGCGCCGAGGTTGACCTCCCGCGTAATCAGGACCGCATTGAACGGTGCCTTGACCGTGGTCCGTTCCAGGTCAAGCCTGGCCTGTTCCAACCTGGTTTTCACCTCTTCCAGAGAGGCTTTGCTGCTCTCCAGCTGAGGAACTCGCAACATCAGGTCGCGCTCCTCGTCGCTGACCGT
>JBFLJZ010000034.1:0-13270 GCA_040882925.1 Desulfuromonadales bacterium | reverse complement strand
GCCTGACGAACCCGCTCGGCGATCATGTCAAAGTTCAGGTCGTAACGGCGCAGGTTGTTTTCGTCGATTTCAATGGAGATTTCATAAGGGCGCACACCGCTCAGATCGACCTGGGTGATTCCCGGATCGAGCAGCAGCTCGTCACGAACCTGCTCGACCAGTTCCCGCAGACTGCGTTCCGGCAGTGCGCCGAAGACCACCACCGAAATCACTTCGCGACGGTTGAGCATTTTGCTGACAACCGGCTTTTCCGCATCCTTCGGGAAGGTGGTGATCCGATCAACCTCACTTTTTATATCCTGCAGAACCAGGTCGATGTCTGCATCCGTCATGATTTCCGCGGTGACCACCCCATAACCTTCCGCAGCCACCGATTTGACCTGTTTGATACCGTCCACCCCGGTCAAATTCTCTTCTATCTTGAAGATGACCCCTTCTTCGACCTCTTCCGGTCCGGCACCTGGATAGGCGACCGAAACCTGGACCCGATCGAGATTGACGTCCGGGAAAACCTCTTGCTTGATATTGAAGCCAAGGATCAGCCCCCCGACGATGAAAACCAGCATCAGCAGGTTGGCGGCGACATGGTTCTCCGCCATCCAGCGAATCGCGCTGTTCATTGCCTGTCCTCCCGCGCTATCGGACGCAGCAACATGCCCTCGGCGGCCCCGCTCAAACCCGTCAAAATGATCTGCTCTCCGGCCTGAAGACCGGCCTGAACGAGGATTTCATCGCGCTCGCGGCGAACAATATCGACCGCCCGAATACGCAAACGGTTTTCACGATCGGCAATCCATACGGTATCGTTGTCACGTAAAGCGCCGCGCGGTACAACGATGACATCAGCGAGCTCTTGACCCTGCATCCGGACCTCGACAAACATGCCCGGCAGGAGTTCATTGAGAAGACTCGTCGCTGGGTCCTCATCGGCAACAGGATCGATCACCGTGACCACGACATGTGCCGTTCGGTTACGCGGGTCAATCTCGCCCATGGCTCGGGTGATCATTCCTTGCCAGTGGAAAGAACGGTTGCCGGATTGCAGTTTTATCTCTGCCGCAGACCCCTTTTGCGCGCCTTTGTTGCGCGGCACCTGCAGCCAGGCAAGATCGTCGAGAGTCACCGGTACGACAATCTCCACCTGATCGGTGCCGACGACCGTTGCGACTGCCGACCCGGCATTCAGATACTGACCCATTTCGAGTTGTTCGCTGCGCACGTAACCATCAAAAGGTGCATACAGCCGGGTTCGCTGCAGATTGATTTCTGCCTGTCGAACATTTGCCGCGGCAGCATCCCGCTGTGCCCGGGCACTCTTCAACTGCGGTTCATAAACCACCAGAGGGTCAGGCTCTTCGGTACTGTCGGGGTTCAGGGCCTGCCATTCCTGACGAGCGACCCTGGCAAGATTCTCGTTGCGCTGTAATTCCAACTCGGCCTGGGCCAGACTGGCCCTGGCCAGGTCAATGGCAAGTTCATAATCCACGCTTTCAATGGCAAACAACAAATCGCCTTCGCGGAACCTGCCGCCCGCCACCATGTGCGGCGACAATTCACTGACTCGTCCCCTGACCTGCGGTGTAATACTGACTTCCTGTCGCGGCTGGGCCGTACCAGTCGCAAAGACGATGACCGGACGGGAACTTCTTTCCAGTTCAAGCGTTTCGACCAGCGGACCTTGATAGGGGGCCTCGAGAGGTTTTGGAATCTTGCGCGATTTCACCAGTGCAAAGGTTAGCCCAAGGGCAATAACGATGACCAGGAGCGGCAGTATGGCTCTTTTGATGCTCATTGTTTCGCTTCCTTTTCCGTCTGCAAACGGGCATTCATTTCTTCCCGCATCCACGCGCCCCCCAAGGCTCGCGCCAGGCTGATGCGATCGGTCAGGAGCTGTCTCTCTGCAGAGAGCAGGGAGCTGCGGGTTTCAAAATCCGCACGCTGGGCAGTCAGCACTGGCAGATAATCATCCAGGCCGGCCAGATATCTTTCGGTTGACAAGCGCAAGGTCGCCCCGGTCGATTGTGCCGTCTTTGCCAGCTCTGCGACTCTCTGAGCCGTTGCATGGTTTTTTGCCAGCGCATCTTCGACTTCCTGGAACGCACTCAGAACGGTCTGCTGGTACACGGCAACAGCCTCCCGCAGTACGGCCTCCTGGCGCTCCACCTCGGCCTGTCTCCGTCCGCCGTCGACGATCGGCATGGCCAGATTGCCGAGCAGGCTCCAGAACTCGCCGGTCAGCAGACCCGCCGGCACATCCTGGCGCAGCGTGCCATAGCTGCCGGACACGCTGATTGACGGAAAGCGGTCGGCAATAGCTGCGGCAATCCTTTCATCGGCGGCGCCGACCCGCGTCAACGCAGCCCTCAGGTCAGGTCGATTATTCAGCAGGTCAGAAGGAATTCCGATTTCGGGCAGCTCGGGGGCGTCAGGTAAATCGGCCAGAGGATCACTTTTATTCTGTTCCGGGTAACGACCGAGCAAGACGCTGATGGCGTGCTCGGCTTCGGCCAGACGTGCTTCGTAAAGATAGCGGATTGCCCGGGCTGCGGTCTGGGTCTGACGCGACTGGTACATGTCGATCGCCGGGGCCAGGCCGAGGCGATAGCGACGTTCGACCCGCTGTGCCGTGTCCACATAGGAGGCGAAGAGTTTATCGTTCAGGGCTATTTGGGCGCGCTGTTCCACGGCAAGGAAATAGAGGTCCGCCAGACGCGCTGACAGGCCGATGTAGAGGGTCTGTAAATCCTCCTGGCCGGCAGCATAATCAAGTTGTGCCGCTTTGGTCCGGGCCTTCAGTTTTCCCCAGAGGTCAAGTTCAAATCCTGCGACCAGCGACAACTGCTCCGTATTGCCGGTAAAATCATCGTTCAGCCCTGGTTGTCTGGAGCGTGACAGACTGCCGTCCGAGGAGAGAAATGGCAGCTGGGCGCTCCGGGTGATCCTGATCAGCGATTCGACCTGATCCAGGCGGGCGATCAGCTGGGTCAATTCAAGGCTCTGCTGGAACAGTTCCTCCATCAGGCGGTTGAGCTCTGCATCGTGAAAAGCCAGCCACCAGCGCCCGCTCGGCGGATTCGACAGCTCTTGCACCCGGTCGCCCTGGTATCGAGGGGGCGGGTCGACCGGCAGGGGGACCTTTGACGGTTCATGCAATGTGCAGCCCGCCATAACTGAGAACATGGCGACAAGCCATAAACCCCGCATCATCTCGGCACCTCCATACCGGCGGTAGTGAAATCGAGAAAGGCTTCGATCAGTTCATCGACAGGCAGGTCGATGGTGACATTGTCCGGCACCATTGCATGGCGCTCGTGGCAGCGCATGACATGACTCAGCGAGCCCATGGCGAAATGCATGCGCCAGAACAGATCGTTGGTCGACAGATTCGGCAGAGAAAGTTGCAGCGCGTAAAAGATCCGCTGCAACAAAGGACTCATGTGCCGCATGAAGATGGTCATCGCAATGCCGCGCGGCTCGGCGAGGGTGCGGCCGATCAGGGCGATGAAATCTTCCGTCTCTGACCCTTGCTGGCGCAGGCGCAAAGTCGGCTCGACGAAGGTGCGCAGCACATCTCTGCAGGCAGGCAATTCACCCGCCGATTCGGCCTTCTGCAGCAGCGTCTCGAGCTGGCCGCGGCGCACTTCATTGAGCGGGGTCAACCGGCGGACAATCACCGCTTCGAGCAGCGCCTCCTTGCTGCCGAAATGATAATTCACCGCGGCCAGGTTCACCCCTGCGGCCGTGGTAATCCCGCGCAAGGATGTCGCGTGATAGCCGTCCCTGGCAAACAGGTGTTCGGCTGCATCGAGGATTTTCGCTTTGGTATCCGGGTGACTCATCAGCGGGCAGGACCTCCACAACAGGAAAGGTTGACATTCATACGTATGATTTAAACACTTGTTTAAATCATGTCAAGAGGTTTCTTGCTGTCAGCCTTTCTGAACGGTCGTTGGTCATGACCGCCAGTCCGGAGGCTCGCGTGACATATCAGAGGCAAGCTGCCGGCAGCCTCTGCTGAAAGTGATTAATTACATACATCCCGGCATGTTGCGCCCGCTCATATACCTGCTAGCCTTTAATGACCATTTCCCGTTTAGGATAGGCACATAATGTTCACCATAAAGCGCCTGATTTATGCCTGCGTGTTGATCATCCTGCTGTTGTTTGGGTTCGTCACTCTGGTCCTGCCCGGAATCGTTGTTGACCAGGCAAAAAGCCTGGTTGCCGGGGAAACCGGCCGCAGCCTGAGCATCGGCTCGCTCAGCATCAACCCGTTCGGCTTGACCGTCACGGTAAACGACCTGTCGCTCAGCGAGGTCGACCCTGACACGCCTTTCATCAGCTGGTACAAGCTGACCGTGTCGCTGAGCCTGAAATCGCTCTACCACATGGCGCCGATCGTTGACGCACTGCACCTCGAGCGGCCCTATCTGCACCTCGAACGTCTGGCGGAAAACCGTTTTAATTTCAGCAGTCTGATTCCGCCGCCGGAAGAGCCTGCCGACCCGGCCCCCGCAGGCGAACCGGTGCGTTTCTCGCTCAACAACCTGACCATCCGCGATGGCACTATCGAGCTGGTCGACAGCAGCCTCGAGGAACCGGTCCAGCACACCATCCGGGAGCTGAACCTGGCACTCCCCGCCATAGGCAATCTGCCCTACATGGTCGAAAACCCGGTGCAGCCGATGTTGCACGCGATCGTCAATGACGCGCCTCTCGATATCAAGGGCGAGCTTAAACCCTTCAGCGCGAGCCAGGAGATGCTGTTTCACCTCGCGCTTGACAACATCGACCTGCCGTTCTACCTCGGTTACGTGCCGGTCAAACTGCCGATTCAGCTGCGCAACGGCCGTCTCAGCTTCGACCTCAAGCTTCTCTACCGCCTAGCCGCTGAAAGCGGGCCTGAACTGGAACTGCAAGGTCATCTCGACCTCGCCTCCCTGGACATTCTGGATCGGCAAAAAGAAAGACTTTTTTTCCTGCCCTTGCTGCAGGTCGATATTGCACCAACCTACCCGTTGAGTCAGGACATCCACCTCAGTAACCTGCGGGTCTACAATCTGGAAGTCCACCTGAATCGGGACAAAAAAGGCGTCTGGAATCACAGTCGATTGAAAATGGCGAACGCCCAGGCTGATGGTGAGCCGGCGGAGACCAGTGAAGCAGCGGTCGACACAGAACCGGGGTCACCGCTCAAGCTGTTGATTGACGACGTTGAGATACGCGACGGGGTGGTTCATTTCCGTGACGATGTCCCGGTCGGGGGCTTTCAGACAACCGCCAGGGAGATCAACATCGACCTGGAAAAATTCGCCCTGGATGCCCGCGAACCGATCCCGCTCAGCCTCTCCCTGGAAACCGGCCACGAGGAGAAGATCACGGTCACCGGTGACTTCCTGCTCAACCCCCTGACTTTCAACCTGCACATAGAACTGAGTGACCTGAAAACAGCTATCTATGAACCCTACTACCGGGCATTTTACAGTGTCCCGCTCGAGGGTCTGATGTCGATCGAAGCCGACCTGCATGGCTCGCCGTCACAGCCGTTGCTGGTCACTGATGGTCATGTGGCCTGGCACGATGCCTACATGGCCTTCAACAAGACCGAGGGTCTTGGCCTGGAGTTGGTCGAAATAACCGGTCTCTCTTTCGATCTGGCGAAAAACCGGCTGGAAGTCGCAACCTACCGCGGCTCGAATGCCAAGATAAGCTTCTCTCGCAACAAGGCCGGGTACTGGACCCTGCTCTCGGAGAACTTTCCGATTCTGGCCAAGTTGGCCGAGGCGCCCAACGAGGCGCCAGCGCCGCCTCCCAACAGCGAAGGACCGGCTTTCAGTTACCAGATCGGCGAACTCGCCTTCGTCAACTGGCAATTCGATATTCGCGATGACCTGCCAAAGTCCCCGGTACAGCTGCAGGCCCGGGATTTCAACCTGACGTTTCGCAACCTGGCGGCACCTGACAAAGTCCGGAGCCCTTTCGAATTTTCGACCCGATTCGGTCGCCAAGGCCAGGTCAAACTGGCCGGCACGGCTTCCCTGGCAGAGCAATCGCTCGACCTGCAAGGCCAGCTGAGAAACATCGCCCTGATGACTTTTGCCCCGTACTTCAGCGAACAGGCAAATATCGTGCTGCAGGACGGCACGCTGAACCTCGCCGCCAAGGCATCGATCACCCCGGGGCAAGAAGGTTTCAAGGTCGGCTTCAACGGCGATCTTGGCATCAGCCGGTTCCACCTGCTTGGCGGCACACACAATGAGGACCTGATCAAGTGGGACAGCCTGCAGATCGCCAAAATAAAGGGCCAGACCGCGCCGATGGAGTTGGCGATCGAATCGATCACCCTCAGCGACTACTTCGCCAAGGTTTTGATCGACGAGGAGGCGCGCCTCAACCTGGTTGAGGCCTTCAGCGCGGCAGCGCCGGCAATCGAAGACGAAACCGCCGAATCGACCTTGCCGGCAACCACACAGACTGAGAGAGTAGCTGCGGGTGACAACCGGCCAGCAATCCGCATCGAGGCGGTCACCCTGCAAGGTGGACAGATTGACTTCACCGACCGCCACCTGCCGAAAACATTCTACGCCGACATGCGGGCAGTGGGAGGTCGCATCAGCGGGCTCGATTCCGACCCCGCGACGCGAGCCGAGGTCGACCTGCGCGGTCGCCTGCGCGGCCAGTCCCCGCTGACCATCAGCGGCTCTGTCAACCCCCTCGCGGAAAAGCTGTTCCTCGATCTCAAGTTAAGCTTTCTCGACATTGACTTGAGCCCGATGTCGCCCTACTCGGCCAATTACGTCGGCTACCTGATCGAAAAAGGCAAACTGAACCTCGCGCTCGAGTACAAGATTGAAGACAACCGGCTGCAGGCCAATAACGAGGTCTTTCTCGACCAGTTCACTTTTGGCCAGCCCGTGGACAGCGAAGAAGCCACCGGTCTGCCGGTCAAGCTGGCCGTAGCGCTGCTCAAAGACAGAAACGGTGAGATTCGCCTCGACATCCCCGTTTCCGGCGACCTGGAAGACCCCCAGTTCAGTATCACGGGAGTGGTCTGGACGATTATCAAAAATCTGCTCGTCAAAGCGGCCACCTCACCCTTCGCTCTGCTCGGTGCCCTGCTCGGCGGCGGTGAAGAGGATTTCAGCAGCATCAACTTCGACTACGGCTCGGCGCGCCTGAATCCTGCAGAACAGGACAAGCTGCAGCGCATGTCCCAGGCACTGCTCGATCGGCCGGGCCTGGATGTCGAAGTCAGCGGTTATATCGATCCAGACAATGACCCGGAAGGCTACCGCCAGGAGCAGTTGTCAACCGCAATCAGGAGACTCAAATATCTTGACCTGGTCGAAGGCGAAGCTCTCCCGGAAGGCTTTAGTGAAGAGGATGTCACCGTTTCAGACGAGGAGTATGCCGATTACCTCTGGCAGGTTTACCGGGACAAAGACTTCCCCAAGCCGAGGAACTTCATCGGCTTGACGAAACAACTACCGGCAAGCGAGATGGAGAAGCTGATTTACGCCAACACCGAAGTCAACGCGGAGGTCCTTGGCAAACTCGCCCAGGCAAGGGCTCTGGCTGTACAGAATTTCCTTACCGAAGACGGGCAGTTACCCAAGGACAGGATTTTCCTCAAAGAGCCCGATATCACATCGGCTCCGGACGAGGCGACGGCCAACCGCGCCCGGGTCGAGCTAGGGGCCGCGGTGCATTAACAGTATATGGAGGCTGAAATGAACGACGCACTCCTGATCATCGACATGCTCAACGATTTCGTCCTGCCGGGTGCACCGCTGGAAGTGCCGGAAACCCGCACGATCATCGACGCTGTCCGGCAACAGGTCGACAAGGCCAGGCAGGAGAACCGTCCGGTCATCTACGTCTGCGATTCGCACACCGAAGATGACCCTGAATTCTCCCGCATGGGGTGGCCGCCCCATGCGGTACGCGGGACTCGCGGAGCAGCCGTAATCAGCGAACTCGTCCCCGTTGAAACGGACCCGGTGATTGATAAGACAAGCTACTCGGCATTTCATCAGACCGGTCTCGAGGGTTTGCTGCAGAGTCTCGGTATCGACCACCTCACCCTGACCGGGTGCGTCACCAACATCTGTATTCTCTACACGGCTTACGACGCCGTGATCCGCGGCTACGACGTCACCGTCCCCTCCGACTGTGTCGCCGACCTGGACGCCGGAGACGGCGCCTTCGCCAGGAAACAGATGAGCGAAGTTCTCGGCGTCCAGGTTGTGTGACCTCAGCTGGAATGCTCCTGCTGCAGCTTTTCCCTGAGGTCTAGCAGCTGTTTGCTGATGCCGACCTTGTAGACATGCGGGTTGATAAGGCGCAAACAGCCTTCCGGCAAGCACTGCAGCTGCGCTGCGCAATAATCGGCCATCGCCGGCAAAGACGGCGCAGGCTGAACAGCCTGGCCATTCTCCATCACCACTGAACGACAATCGACAACCTGGCATTCCGGAGCGACCGTCTTGCTGCGCTGGGGATGTTTCGGGTCATAGGCGACCTCTCCCGGAGCAAACGGGATCCCCCGGCCATGATCGAGGTCGAGCACGTCGATGACAAACCGGTCATTGCGATCTTTCGTCCGCAGCCATCGTTTACAGCCGGGCAAGGTACTTTTCACCGGGTCGCTGGTCATCTTCATGCGCGGTTTGCCGGCGAACTCAACCAGCTTGTACACACCGCCCAGTGCGCCGCCGCCGGGACCGGCACAGGTCGCCAGGCGTGTGCCGACACCGTAGACATCGATCAGGCCGCCCTCGCTGCGAATCGAGTTGATGACGAATTCGTCGAGCTCGTTCGACGCGACGATTTTCACCTCGGGGAAGCCTGCGTCATTGAACATCCGGCGCGCCTGCCGGCTGAGGTAGGCCAGGTCGCCGGAATCAAGCCGGACGCCAACCAGCTCATGGCCTGCCGCACGCAACTCGCGGGCCACCTTGAGGCTGTTCGGCAAGCCGCTGGACAGCGTGTCGTAGGTGTCGACCAGGAGCACGCAATGGTCCGGGAAACACTCCGCGTAGGCCCGGAAGGCGCTCAGTTCGTCGGGGAAGGCCATGACCCAGCTGTGGGCGTGCGTGCCCTTGACCGGCAGGTCGAAAACACATCCGGCGAGAACGTTGCTGGTCGAACGCACGCCGCCGATGGCAGCGGCACGGGCGACGCTCATGGCACCATCGGGGCCCTGGGCACGCCGCAAACCGAACTCGATGACCTGGCTGCGACCCGCAGCATGCGCCAGGCGCGCCGCTTTGGTTGCCACCAGGGTCTGGAAGTTGATGATGTTGAGCAGCACGGTTTCGACGAACTGGGTTTCGGCCAGGGTGCCCTCGACGGTCAAAAGCGGCTCACCGGCAAAGACGATCTCCCCTTCACGCGGCGCAGTCACCCTGCCACGGAAGCGGAACTCTTTGAGACACTCGAGGAAGGCATCGTCAAACAAACCGAGCGAGGCCAGGTATTGAACATCCGCCGCCGTAAATGCCAATCCGGCAAGATAATCCAGTGCCGTTTGCAGACCGGCAAAGACCGCGTACCCTCCCTGATACGGCAGCTCGCGGAAAAACAGTTCGAATGCCGCGGGCTTCTCGAGCATCGCTTCCTGCTGGTAGCCTGCCAGCATGGTCAGTTCATAAAGGTCGGTCAACAAAGGTTTGTACATGGCGATTCCGCTTTCATGATTTTCTCAAGTTTAACCCGGCAACAGACAAAAGAAGTGACGGAAACCCTGTTCATCAATGGCTTTTTACGCTATTCTGTGCCGAATCATTCACACCCGAGGAGGAAAACCAGTCGTCATGGTCTCACGGATTATCATTTTCGCCCTGATTGCCGGGGTGGTTTACCTCAATTATACAACACCGAAAGTAGAGGACCACAAAGTCTTCCTGCTCGAGGAAATGCAAATCGGTTTTACCCCGAGTGAAGAGCAGCAGGAAAGGCTCTGGAAGAAAACCGATTATTCGAATTTCTTTGTCTGTTCTTTTATAAAGGACACTGAGAAGAGCACCTTGATCTCCTATGGCTTCCTGAAAAAAGTCAAGCTGGCCAACGATCAATGGCTCGCGGCAGCCAGGGCCAAAATTTTGCAGCAGTCAAACTACTGAGTCATTGCGCGAATGAAAGTGACCCGAATCTACACCGGCGAGGATGGTGAATCCCACTTTGCAGAGATCGACATCCCGATCCGGGATGCCGGGGAGATCGGCGCCCTCTCCGAGCGGTTTCCGGTCAGCGACATCATCTTCCGCGAAACCGCCGGCGACTATGACTATAGCTGGCACAACGCGCCATGTCGCCAGTTTGTCCTGATGCTTGACGGCAGTGTCGAAATCGAAGTCAGCGACGGGACCAGGCGAACCTTTCACAGCGGCGACATCCTGCTGGCCGAAGACACAAGCGGGCGCGGCCATATCAGCAGGGCCGTCAACGGGCAGCCCCGCAAGTCCGTCTTTGTGACCCTTGCGCAACAAGCTGCCCTCCCCCATGCCTGAAGCAACGAAAGTCCATCACCCGTGGCCGATCTCAATCACTTCATCGACAAGCTGAGAAAACTCGACTGGCGCGTCTTGACCCGCCCGGTCATCCTCAGTGTCCTGGTCGGCCTGGTGACCGGCAGTGCGGCCGTGCTCTTCTATTTCGCCACCAACAGTGTTGAACATCTGTTCCTCAGCAATATCGCCGGCTACCACCCGCCCGGTGAGGGCGCTGAAGCGATTCTGGCGATCGGCGACGGGATGATCGACAACCTGGCCATGGATCACCGCTGGTTTCTGTTCATGATCCCGGTCCTCGGCGGGCTGGTGTCCGGCTTCCTGGTTTTCAAGTTTGCCCCGGAAGCTGAAGGCCACGGTACGGACGCGGCGATTGACGCTTTCCATAACAAGGGTGGCACCATCAGGGGGCGGGTCCCGATCATCAAGGGCCTGGCATCGATCGCCACGATCGGCACCGGCGGTTCGGCCGGGCGCGAGGGGCCGATCGCTCAGATTGGCGCCGGCTTCGGCTCGTTTATCGCAAGCAAGCTGAAATTGACGTCGACCGATCGGCGGATCCTCCTTTTGGCCGGCATGGCAGGCGGGATCGGTGCCACCTTCCGCGCTCCCCTGGGCGGTGCGTTGTTTGCCGTCGAGGTGCTTTACAAGAACCCGGAATTCGAACACGAGGGGCTGATCCCGGCGATTATTTCATCGATCACGGCTTTTTCCCTGTTCGGCGCCACCACCGGCTGGAAGCCGCTGCTGGCAACCCCCTACTTCAGCTTCGAGCACCCGCGGGAACTGGTTTTGTTCCTGCTGCTGGGGATTGCCTGTGCCGCTCTCGGCAAGCTCTACGTCAAGTGCTTCTACGGGACCCAGCAACTCTTCAAACAATGGGATTTCCCGATCATGCTGAAACCGGCCGTCGGCGGCTTCCTGCTCGGCCTGCTGGCCATGGTGGTGCCCCAGGTGCTGGGCTCTGGCTATGGCATGGTGCAGGCCGCGATCTACGGCAAAGTCGCCCTGTGGGTGATGCTGCTTGTGGCGTTGGCCAAGATCGTCGCGACCAGCCTGACCATCTCATCCGGCGGCTCCGGTGGCGTCTTTGCGCCAAGCCTGGTGATCGGCGCGATGCTTGGTGGCGCATTCGGGGCCACTGCCGAGCTGCTCTTCCCGGCCATGGTCCACGATCCGCGAGCCTATGTTTTGATCGGCATGGCCGGTTTCTTCGCCGGCGTCTCCAACACGCCGATCGCGACCTTGATCATGGTCAGCGAACTGACGGGGAATTACGGCCTGCTGGCCCCCCTGATGCTGGTCTGCACCGTCGCCATGATCGTTTACCCACGCAACTCGATCTACCAGAATCAGGTTAAAAGCCGCATCGACTCGCCGGTGCATCTGGGCGAGTTCATCGTTGACGTCCTTGAAGGCAAACGAGTTGACGACCTGCGCGAGCACGGTCGCAGGCCTACGCTGATTGCCGAGGGACTGCCCCTGCCGGAAATCCTCGAGTTAATTGCCAACGCCGAGGGAGCCTACTACCCGGTGGTTGACGACGAGATGCAGATGACGGCAATCTTCTCGGTGAACGATATCCGGCGCATCCTCGCCGAGGACCTCCCGCCGAGCCTGGTCCTCGCCAAGGACCTCGCCGTCTCACAGGTTATTACGACCACTCCTGACGAGTCCTTAACCGAGGTGATGCGCAAGCTCTCCAGCCGCGGGCTGGAGGAAATTCCGGTGGTTGACGCAGAAAACTCGCACAAGGTCCTTTACATGCTGACTCGCCGATCCGTGTTGGCCTGCTACGCTGCCGAGCTGGAAAAGAAGAAGGAACACTACACTTCAGATTGAAGCCGTTTGACTCCTGCGGAAAGGTCTTGAGATAATAGCGTTATCAATGCATACAAGGGTATTTTATTCCCATGTCTGAAAATTTTCCCTTCTCAGCAATTCTTGGCCAGGAGGCCATGCAAACGGCCCTGCTGCTCTGTGCCGTCGACCCGGCAATCGGCGGCGTACTGGTCCGCGGGCAGAAAGGCACTGCCAAATCGACCGCTGCCCGCGCCTTGGCTTCACTACTCCCTATGGTCACTGTTGTCGCAGGCTGCCCTTTCCACTGTGACCCGGACCAGCCGGACCAGATGCACGACGAATGTCGTGCTCAACACGCATCCAACAGCATATCCCGCGAGTTGATCGCAACGCCATTCATCGACCTGCCACTCTCCACAACCGAAGATCGCCTGGTTGGCACCCTGCACCTGGAAGAGACCATGAAGAGCGGCAAGCGCCAGTTTCAACCGGGACTGTTCGCTGCCGCCCATCGTGGCATTCTTTATGTTGACGAGGTCAATCTTCTGCCGGACCACCTGGTCGACCTGCTGCTCGACACCGCGGTCTCCGGGCAAAACCTCGTCGAACGGGAAGGCCTCAAGTACAGTCATGCCTCGCGTTTTCTCCTGATCGGGACCATGAACCCGGAGGAGGGCGAACTGCGCCCCCAGTTCCTCGACCGGTTCGGACTCTGTGTGACGATCGCCGGGGTTGATGATATCGCCGCGAGACGGGAGATCGTTTTGCGCAGGCTCGCTTTCGACCAGGACCCGGCGGGCTTCATCAATGGTTTCACCGAGAGCGACGAAGCTCTCAGGCAGCAGGTCATGCAGGCCAGGCAACGCCTCAAGGACGTTCTCATTCCTACGCCAACAATCGATCGCGCAGTGGCCATCGCAACCGCCGCCAAAGTGCAGGGGCACCGCGCGGAGCTG
>JBFLJZ010000225.1:0-7242 GCA_040882925.1 Desulfuromonadales bacterium | reverse complement strand
CTTGACCACCGGGGAAGACCATCACGGCATCGGGATACAAACGCCTGGCAGCAATCATCGACCCGAGGCAATCAAAATCAGCGTTGATGTGGGTCGTGATGACTTCCATGTTAGAACCTGTAGCTGGAGACTGGGGGCTGGTTGGGGTAATTTTAGCACAGGATGTTTCCAGTCCCCAGTCCCCAGCCCCTGAGTTTAAAGTTTGAGACTGCCGATCAAATCGTGAATATCCTCGATCCCCTCGTCTAAACAGAATTCCTCGATCCCTTCGATAATCGTCTGCATGACTGACGGGTCGACGAAATTGGCCGTTCCGACCTGCACCGCTCGGGCACCGACGATCAGGAATTCGAGTGCGTCCATGGGGCGCGAGATGCCGCCGATACCGATCACCGGAACCGCAACAGACTGCACGACCTGGTGGACCATGCGCACGGCAATCGGCCGGATCGCCGGACCGGAGAGGCCGCCGGTGCGATTGGCGATTCTCGGTTTGCGGGTATGGATATCCACCGACATGCCGGTGATAGTGTTGATGCAGGCGATCGCGTCTGCACCGGCCTCTTCCACGGCTCTTGCCACGACCGTGATATCGGTGACGTTCGGTGTCAACTTGACGATCAAAGGTTTCTGCAGGTTCTTGCGCACCAGCGCGACAACTTCGCTTGCGGCTACCGGGTCCGTGCCGAAGACGATCCCACCCTGCTTGACGTTCGGGCAGGAGATATTCAGCTCTCCTGCAGCAATCTCCGGGATATCGTTGAGCCGTTTGGCAACTTCGCCATACTCTTCCAGGGTGTTGCCGAAAAAATTGGCAATCACCGGAGTGTTGACCGTACGCAGGAAAGGCATCTTGTGCTGGATGAACGCCTCAATGCCAACATTCTGCAGACCGATGGCGTTGAGCATGCCGCTAATCGTTTCGGCTATGCGCGGGGTCGGGTTGCCGGCCTTCGGTTTTAAGGATAAACCTTTCGTGACGATCGCGCCGATCTTCTCGAGGTCTAGAAACGGCGCGTACTCTTCACCATAGCCGAAGGTTCCCGACGCGGGCATGACCGGGTTGCGCAACTTGATGCCGGCGATTTCGACCGCCATGTTGGGCTTTTTAGCTGTTGTCCTGATCGTTTCACTCATCACTCGCACCCCCCGCAACCATGACTCTGAGCCAGAGCTTGCCAGTCGAGATACTGGGCCTTGAATACCGGACCGACCTTACAGGTACAGAGGTAACTCGGGCGTTCTTCTGTGTGTCCCGCCCCCTTCACCACGCAGCCGAGGCAGGCGCCAACGCCGCACGCCATCGACTCTTCCAGGGAGACCTGCAGCGGTGTCTGGTTGGCTTTGCAGATATTACGCACGGCACAGAGCATCGGCATCGGACCGCAGGCGAAGACTTCGGCGTTGGGGTATTTCTGCAGTTTGCGCTCCAGAACCTGGGTCACCAATCCCTCTTCACCAAGGCTGCCGTCATCGGTGGAGACATAAGTCTCGACACCGAGCCGTTCAAATTCGGTCACGGCAAATATATCGTCTCGCGTACGGCCCCCCATGAGCAAACGGACACTGCAGCCATTTTCAACCAGCACCCCGGCCAGCATATAAAGGGGGACCAGGCCGATGCCACCGCCGACGAGAATCCGTTCACCCTCACACGATGGCACATCAAAGCCGTTGCCGAGCGGGCCAAGCAATTCGACCTTGTCGCCTTCGTGCAGTTCGGCCATGATCGTCGTGCCGCGGCCAACGACCTTGTAGACGATCTCGATAAACTCCTTGGGCGGCAGGCCATCACAATCCGCGGGCAGAAAACCGGTACGAAAGATGCCGAACGGCCGCCTCAACAGCGGTGGCAGGGAACGCTGCACGCGAAACATGACGAACTGCCCGGGATGGGCCGTTTCACTGAAGCCTGGCGCCAGGATCCGCATCCGGTAATAACCGGGCGAGATCTCCTGGTTGGAAATAATCTTGGTCCTGTAGTTTTTCATACCAACGTCTCTCCTGATCAGGACGCTGCATTATTCCGCCGCAGCGTTCAGATTGTATGTCATCAAAAGGGCGTCTTCACCATCCGGGTAGTAAGCCGCCCGCCTGCCCGCGACGACAAAGCGGAATTTTTCGTACAGCGCAATCGCCGCCTTGTTGCTGGCACGAACTTCGAGGCTGGCGGACTCCAGGTCGGACCTGCGGCTGCGTTCGAGAACGAATCCGAGCATCCGCGCGGCCACTCCGCGACGCCGCATACTCGGCTGAGTTGCCAGGTTCTGAATCTGCAATTCACCGGCGATCAGCCAGGAGCAGAGGTGCCCGGCCAGGACATCCTGACACCAGTAGAGATCGATCTTCGCCACCGGGTTAGCAAATTCGTCGGCAAAATGCTGCATGCTCCATGCATCAATCTGACTGGCGCACTCGAGCCGGTAGACAGCAGGCAGATCGGTCAGGGTCATCGGCGTGATCCTGTCATCATCCGGTAAAATTATGAGGTGCTCATCGTCTAGCAAGGGTCTGCTTTCCAGGCCAGCTTTAGTGCCAAAATGTGATTCATAATAGGCTACCGCTAACGACCTGTAAAGAGTTGAGATCAAACCGGTCACAGTTCCCTGTTGATCGCTGATTACCGTTGATTTAATGCTTTGCGATTGACAACCCGCTTGCTCGTGATTTATTAAATAGCGCGACCTTTTGCAAACAAGGAGACCACTCTTGTCTGATCGTTCTAGGATGACCTATAAAAGCGCCGGCGTCGATATCGAAGCCGGCAACCGTTTCGTCGATCTGATCAAGCCTCTGGTCAAATCGACCAGTCGTCCCGAGGTTCTCACCGATATCGGTGGTTTCGGCGGTTTGTTCTCACTGAACAAGGACAAATACCAGTCGCCGGTCCTGGTGTCATCCACGGATGGAGTCGGCACCAAATTGAAGCTGGCCTTCCAGCTTGACCGGCATAACACTGTGGGCATAGACCTGGTTGCCATGTGCGTCAATGACATCATCGTCCAGGGCGCCGAACCGTTGTTTTTTCTCGACTATCTGGCAACCGGCATGCTGGCTCCTGAAAAAGCCGCTGAAATCGTCGAAGGCATTGCAGAAGGCTGCCGCCAGGCCGGCTGCGCCCTGGTTGGTGGTGAAACAGCAGAACTGCCAGGTTTTTACCAGGATGGCGAATACGACCTCGCAGGGTTTACGGTCGGCGTAGTTGACCGCGACGCCATCATTGATGGCTCCTCAATCCAGGTCGGTGAAATCCTGATTGGCATCGCTTCAAACGGCTTGCACTCGAACGGCTATTCGCTGGCCCGCAGAATTGTCGAAGAGCGCCTTGAGAAAGGCCTTGAAACCATTCTGCCGGCACTTGGCGAGCCGCTTGTCGAAGCGTTGCTCCGGCCGACCAGAATTTACGTCAAATCGATTCTCAATCTGCTGCGCGATTTTACGATTCAGGGGATGGCCCACATCACCGGTGGCGGCTTGCTGGAGAATGTACCAAGAGTTCTACCGCGTCACTGCAAGGCAGTCATCCATAAAGACTCCTGGCCGAAGCTGCCGCTTTTCGAGTTTTTGCGCGAAGCCGGCAACCTCGAAGAAAGGGAGCTGTATCGCACATTCAATTACGGCATAGGCATGGTCCTGGTGGTCCGGAAAGGCGATGTCGATGATATCATGTCGCGCCTGCACGGTCTCAATGAGCAAGCCTATGTGATTGGCGAGATCGCCGCGTGTGACGACACCAGCGAGCAGGTTGAACTGGTATAAAAAACAGTAAAAATGATCAGCCCTTGCGGAGACATCCTATGTCGAGAAAAATGCGTTTAGGCGTGCTCGCCTCTGGTGGCGGGACCAATCTGCAGTCGATCATCGATCGTTGCCATGATGGCAGCCTTGATGCCGAAATTGCCGTTGTCATCAGCAACAATCCGGACGCAGGTGCGTTGGATCGAGCGGCACGCGCAGGAATCCTCACCCAATGTATCAACCACCGTGAGTTTCCCAGCCGAGAGGACTTCGACACCGCTGTTGTCAAGGCCCTTCGGGAAGCGGGTGTAGAACTTGTCGTTCTGGCCGGTTTCATGCGCATCATCACCCAGACATTCATCGATGCATTTCCCGAACGCGTCATCAATATCCACCCGGCTCTGCTGCCTGCCTTTCCCGGCCTGCATGTCCAGCAACAGGCGATCGATTACGGCGCCCGCTTCTCCGGCTGCACGGTTCATTTTGTCGACGGAGGCGTTGATACCGGTCCGATCCTGATCCAGGCAGTCGTACCGGTACTTCAGGATGATAGCGCGGACACTCTGGCCACCCGCATCCTAGAACAGGAGCATAAAATCTACCCCAGGGCAATTCAACTGATTGCTGAAAACCGGGTACAGATCAATGGCCGACAGGTCACCATTGAACCGGCCTGCGCAACGGGACAATCTGCACTTGTCAACCCAGCCCTGGAGGATTGATAATGAACCGGGAGTCCACTGCCAACGGCCACAGGGAGCCGATTCTGGTCAGCGCCTGCCTGCTCGGCCTGCCAACCCGTTACGACGGCAAAACCAAACGTTCCCAAGCGGTTGTTGAATATCTGCAGAGAGAAAATCTGCTGCCGATACCGGTCTGCCCGGAACAGCTCGCAGGCATGTCTACACCTCGCGAAAAAACCTTCTTCAAATCCGGTAGCGGCATCGATGTCCTCGCCGGAGACGGGCATGCTGTCTCGGAATCCGGCGCGTCGATGAATGAAATTTTCTGTCGTGGGGCATGGATGGCCCTGCAGATCGGCCACCTGAGTCATTGTCGTCGCGCCCTGCTCAAGGAACGCAGTCCTTCCTGCGGCGTGCGCCAGATATATCGTGGTGCGGTTAAAACCCCCGGCACAGGGGTCACCACTGCACTGTTGATCGAAAAAGGCTTCGAGGTTTTCTCGGAAGAAGATTTGTAAACCAGCAGGCAGCAAGGTCTCCGCAACTCAGGACATAGGTTTTAGAATTCATGAACTGCGGACTTGCCCAACCCCCTTTTGCCAGAAACAGAATTCCGGCTGATTGACACCTGATTCCGCAAGGTCGAAAAATGAGCAAACATTACGATATCGCTATCGTCGGTGGCTCTCTGGCGGCACAGGTCACAGCAGCCTTGCTGGTCAAACAGGGCGGCAGGGTCCTGTTTCTGAGCGAAACCGGGATGAAGGACCCGACATGGTTTCATTCGTCGCTCTTCCTGGAAAAAACCCTCGGCATGCTGGGCGGCCGCTCCTGCTTTATGGCCCAACGACCGATCCAGATCTTTTCCGAAAAATCAAGGTTGACCGTCAGCAACGACATCTCCCTCGATCAAGAGTTGCAGCGGGAGTTCGGGGCCTCCGGACCCGCCATCAATGGCTGGCTGGCGGGGCTCCAGGAGCAGGGGCAGCGGCTGGAAGAACTGTTCTGGGAAAACGGCGGCCTGCCCTGGCCATCGTTCAAAGCAAAAGCACGTTTCAAGCTGCTCTGCGTACGTAGCCGATTGAATCTTTCGGTGCTGGAACGACCGATCACCGATCAGTTGTCAGGCTTCGCGGATCAGGAAAAAAAATTCCTGACCGATCTGTTGCAGGGGCTGTCACTGATTCCGGTCGAGAGCCTGTCCACGGCCCGTGCTGCGATCTTGTGGGCGCAGGCCCAGAGACCTGAGAACGTCAGAGGAACCGAGTTCAGCCAGACACTGGAGAAGCGTTTCGACCAGTTTCACGGGACAAGAGCACAATTGGAGGATTTGAAGCCCTTCGAATTCGACGGCTCCCAGTGGACCGGCGGGCAACTCGTATCGGGCGGACGGTTCAGCGCCGACCATTTCCTTCTCGGTGACTTGCGACAGGCAGGGCTGTTTGCAGCCGGCGAATCGCTGAAAATCCCCTCATCCCCTGTTCGTGCCGCATGGCAAACCGACAATCTTGCCGGGCAATTATCCATGCTGCTGGGGACGCGGGTGATCTGCGGCGGTCGTCTGCCATTACGGATGGCTATTGAACAGGCTGACGAACAGCTGCACGGGCTGATCCACAGCACCGAGAATGCAACTGATGACGAGATCAGAAGGCAGCTCGGGCCGGTCCTGCCATTTGCCAAGTACCGGCTCGACGTATTAGGCCGCGAACAAGTGCCAACACCGCAGGCGAAGCGTCAAGAGTCCATGCCGCTGGCCAGCCTGCCGTTGCGGGCTGCCAGCAACCTGTACTGGGCGGACAATACCGTCCTCCTCCCCGAGATGGATGGTGCCGGTGCAGCACTGCTGGCCTGGACAATCGTCGCCAACCTGAGAAGGCAACCAAAAGCCGGCCTGGGTTAAGAAATACTTGCAAAGCAATTTCATCCATGTTAGAAGGCACTGTTCAGAACGTATAGGAGGAACAAGAAATGGCTAACGTATGTGATGTTTGCGGGAAAAAACCGATGACCGGCTGTAATGTCAGCCATGCACATAATAAAACCAAGAAGGTTTTCAAGCCGAACCTGCAGAAGGTGCGTGCTGTCCAAAATGGCTCCGTGCGCAGTATGAAAGTGTGCACGCGCTGCATCCGGTCAGGGGCAGTGCAAAAAGCCAGCTAAAATATCTGGTGAAAAATTTCAAAGGGGCGGCCACGCTAGGCCGCCCCTTTTATTTTGGGCTCTGTTCGCATTCTATATGGATTATGTGTAATCAATATGCTGAAAATTTACTATTTTACAAGAAAAACGGTCACTTTTTAACCAGAGGCCGGATGGAACTGAAGCCACCATCAACTGACAGTATCTGCCCAGTAACCCAATCTGCCTCACCGGATAGCAACCAACAGATTGCGTTTGCTTCGTCATCAACAGAACCGAATCGACCGAGTGGATATTGCGCGGCAAGCTGGGCTTCGGCCTTCTCTCCGGTGAAAAAGCCTTTGGTGGAGTTGCTTCGAAATAAGCCTGGGGCAATACCGTTTATTCGAATCCCCTGACTGGCATAATCCGCCGCAGCGCTTCTAATCAATCCTTCTATGCCAGCTTTTGCGGCTGCAACGGCAGTATGATTGGATATGCCGATTCTTCCGGCAACTGAACTGACGAGTACCGCAGAGCCAGGCAGTTTATGATCAAGCAAACCTTGAACGAATTTCTGTAATGTAAAAAATGCCGTATCTAGGTTGTTTCGCACGCAATTATGATACTGTTCCTGAGTAATACGATTCATCGGCCGAACCATGACGCTGCCGGCACAATGTGCAAGGAGAGAAGGAGG